>NZ_RAVY01000235.1:0-13789 GCF_003611625.1 Corallococcus sp. CA054B | reverse complement strand
CACCCACACAGGGGGCCCCCGCTCCGCCCCCCGTCCCGTGGATCCTTCCTGGAGTCGAGTCCGCGCTCACGGGGCCAACGCGTGAGCGCGGGCTTGAGGGCGTGCCTACTCCCCGCCGTTCCGGACGGTGGGGGCCCGCAGGGGTGCGATGAAGCCCGAGTAGGCCATCCGGTTCGGTGAGCAGCGCCCGGGGTTGGTCACCTTGTCCGGCGTGGCGTTGCTCGTCATGGCGGTGCTGACCTCCTGGGGCGCGGAGGCGGGATGGGCCTCCAGGAAGAGCGCGACGATGCCGGTGACATGGGGAGCGGCCATGGACGTGCCGCTCAGCGTTCGGGTCGCCGTGTCATCGCTGGCCCAGGCCGAGAAGATCTCCTCGCCGGGCGCGAAGACGTCCACGCAGTCGCCATGGTTGGAGAAGGACGCCCGCCGGTCCACGGTGGTGGTGGCACCCACGGTGATGGCCTCGGCGGTGCGCGCGGGAGAGCGCTTGCACGCGTCCTGGTTCGCGTTGCCCGCCGCCAGCACATACGTCACGCCCAACGCGATGGAGCGGCGTACGGCATCGTCGAGCGCCGCGTCCTCCCCTCCGCCCAGGCTCATGTTGGCCACCGCCGGGGACTGGTGGTGCTCGGTCACCCAGTCCACGCCCGCCACCACGCCCGCCGTCGTCCCGGCGCCCTCGCAGTTCAGCACGCGCACGGCGTGCAGCGACGCGCTCTTGGCGATGCCATACAGGTTACCGCCCACCGTGGCGGACACGTGGGTGCCATGGCCGTTGCAGTCCACGCCGTTGCGACCGTCGCCGACGGCATCGAAGGCGATGTCCGCCCGCCCGGCGAACTCCTGGTGCGTGGGGCGCAGGCCCGTGTCGATGACGTACACGTGCACGCCCCGGCCCTGCGTCTGGTACTGGTAGAGTTGATCGAGCGGCAGGTCGCGCTGGTCGATGCGGTCAATCCCCCACGTCGCATCGGACTGGCTCTCGTCGAGCGTCACCACGCCATTCTGCTGCACGTACTCCACCTCGGACGCGGCGGACATGGCACGGGCCTGCTGTTCGCTCATGCGCGCGGCGAAGCCCCGCAGCGCGTGCGTGTACACGTGGAAGGCCTTGCCGCCGAAGCGCTCCGTCAGGCGCCGCGCGACCACCACCGGCTCCTGCGCGGCGTCCCCTTCCTGGAGAGCCTTGAGCACGACGACGTATTCACCGGAGACCGGCTTCGCGACCGTGAGGAACTTCTCGCGCACCGGTGTCTGCACGGACGCGGTGCCCCGGCAGGGTGTGTCACCGGGTGGCGGTATGGGATTGCCCGTGCTCTGGCACGCCGACAGCAGGAACAGCACGCAGGCGGACGCGACCGTCCGCGACAGGAGCTTCAGCGACATGGGTCCCCCCGGGGGTGGCACTTCCAGCTTCGGCCGGATGCCGGGAAGCAACGCTGGCGCGGCCTTCCCAGTGAAGTAACGCATCCCGACTCAAAGCAGTTGCTGCCCCGCGGGGTCGCGAAACGTCCGAACCATGGCTCAGAGCAGCCCGTCCAGGATGAGCCCACGGCGCTGGTAGTCCTGCATCTGCGCGCCGTCGTGGGCCACCACCGGGTGCAGCTCGGGCGCAGTGCGCAGCAGGTCGTGCAGCCACCGCAGTTGGTGTGCCATCGCCTGTGCATCCTCGCCGCCCAGCCAGTTGGTGAGCCGCGGGTGCATCCTCGGGAGCCGGATGTTGTCCTGGTGCCAGGCCACGTCGCCGACGAGCAGGAACTCGCGCCCGTCGGCGAGCCGCACGTACACCAGCTGGGTGCCGGGCGTGTGGCCCGGGGCCTTGATGAGGACCACGCCGGGGCGCAGCAGGTGCAGGCGCTCGTACTGGAGCGGAGTGAGCCTGGCGCGCAGCTCCGCGGTGAAGCCGGCTTCCTCGGCGTGCGGGCTCCGCAGTTGTTCGTCCGTGAGGTGGACCTTGCCCGCCACCTCGTCCAGGTAGGCCGAGTGCGCGATGCCCGCGCAGTGGTCGAAGTGCTCGTGGGTGACGACCGTCGCGTCCGCGCGGCGCAGCGCCTCCTGGACCCGGGTGTGGGCCGCGGCGTCGAACTCCGAGCCGGGGAACTGGGCCTGCTGCGTCTTCTCGTCGCTCCCGACGTCCACGAGCACCGTGCGGCCGTCGGCATAGACGACCTGGTACGCGTAGAAGTCGAAGGCGACCTCTCCGAAGCCGCTGCCGGCCACCACGAGCGCGTGCGGCACTCCGGAGGCCCGGCCCACGTGCTGGCTGCGCAATCCGGTGGGGAGCGGCGCGCCGGTGGAGACGGCCAGGGCCCGGATGGCGCCCAGGTCGGCGTCGAAGCGCGAGGTCTCCGGTACGTTCACGTCGCTCAGTCCCACGGCCGCGACGACGACCAACACCAGCAACAGGGCAGCGACAGCCATGCCCACGCGACGCCACAGGGTCCGCTTCATGGCCGGCATCTTGCCGACTCCCGCCGTCGCCCTGCGTGAAATCTCCGCGGTGTGCGCACCCGCGGTGAATCAAGCGGTGCCCTTCTGGGGGCGCAGCAGCGCGGCGGCCAGCACGACGCCGTAGACCGCCGCGCTTCCATGGACCGCGAGCGCGAAGGCGAGCGAGGCACCGCCATGCATCACGGTCAGCGCGTCCACGGTGGGCATCACGATGCAGGCGAGGACGAAGACGCCCGCGGCCTGTCGCTGCCGGATGGCCACCAGGGCGAACATCGCCAGTGCCACGCCGAGGTCCCTGCCCGCCTTGATGTACAGCCAGGGGATGACCTCGCTCCCGGAGTCGCGCAGCCCGAAGCCCCTGGCCGCGTTGATCGGGTTCAGCGCGGCATTGAGGCTGAGGAACAGCATGAAGGCGCCCAGCAGCAAGGTGAACAACGCAGTGGGAGAGGTGAGCTTCCAGGGCAACGGTGAGGAGTTCGGGTTCATGAGGCCTCCAGCTGAAGCGCGGGTGTCATTCATGGCTGGGAATGTGACGGGCTGGCCTCGGAGACGCCATTCGTGGACGGCTCAACCTTTTGTCTGAAACGCTCAGGGCGCGAGCGTTGGGGACAGCCCGCTGCTAGCCTCGAGGGCATGGACCTCTCGCCTGCTTCCGACCTGCTGGGCCAGATTCTCGAGCGAACCCGCCTGCGCGGGCAGCTCTACTGCCGCACCGTGGCGCGCGCGCCCTGGGGGCTGCGCTTTGCTCCCACGACCTCGGCGGCCCTGCATCTGGTCCTCGCGGGCTCCTGCCACCTCACGCAGGGCCGGGACTCCGTCGCGCTGGGGCCGGGGGATGTCGTGTTGCTGCCGCGCGGCGACGGGCATGCCATGGCGGACTCGCCCCGCAGCCCCAAGCTGAGAGTGGAGGAGTGGCTGGCGACACGTGGGGAAGGGGCTTCCTCGTATGTGCTGGGCGGGGCCGGCGTGGAGTCGCGGGTGCTCTGCGGCTTCTTCGCGTTCGACGAGCCGGGGGCGCATCCCGTGCTGCGGCTGCTCCCCGAACGGGTCCATCTGCGGGGGGCTTCCGAGGACGCGCGTGCCCTGTTGCCCACGGTGTCGCTGCTCGAACGGGAGTACGCGCGGGGAGAGCGGGGCGCCTCGGTCATCGTCTCCCGGTTGCTCGACATCCTCCTGGTGCAGGTGCTTCGTGCCTGGGCGGACGCGCAGCCGCCGGGCGGCGCGGGCTGGCTGGGGGCGCTCGGCGACCGGACGCTCGCCAGCGCCCTGGGCTGGATGCACGCGGAGCCGGGGCGGAGCTGGACCGTGAGCGAGTTGGCGCGGCGCTCGGGGACCTCCAGGGCGACGCTCGCGCGGCGCTTCGCGAGCGAGGTGGGCGTGGCGCCTCATGAGTACCTCACGCGGCTTCGGATGCAGGAGGCCGCGCACGCGCTGCGTGAGGGACAGGAGGGGCTCGCGGCCATCGCGGGCCGCGTGGGTTACGAGTCCGAGTTCGCCTTCAATCGCGCCTTTCGGCGGGAGATGGGCGTGCCTCCCGGCGAGTACCGGCGCAAGGCCCGTGAGGGCTGAACCGGAGCTCGTGCGGGGCCGGAGCCCTGACTGAGGCCGTCAGGGCTCCGGCGCTCCTTCCCAGGACTTCAGCGTCTACGGGCTGAACATGCCGGTGAGCACGCTGGCGCGGCCTCGCGGCAGCGAGCGCTTGAACGGGCGCGTCGCGAGGTCCGAGCCGGGCTGGTACCAGCTCTGGATTTCCGCGAAGTACGTCTGACCCGCCTGCAGCACGCCCGGGGGCAGATACACGCTCTGGAGATCCGTGTGCAGCGCCGCCACGCGCGTCACGGTGGTGAAACCGTTGCTCGTGCCCAGCCGGTAGATGTTCACCACGTAGTTCGTGGCCGTGCCGACCAGCGGCTTCGACCAGCGCAGCGAGGCGTCGGTCCCCACGCCCGTGAGGTCCTGGAACGCGCCGCGCGTGTTCACCAGGGGCGCCTGCACCGGCCCGACGAGCGGTTGCACGGGCGCGGCGGTGAACGCGCTCGCCTCCTGATCCACGCGGATGTCCACGCTCATGGTGTAGGGCGTCGCGGTTCCCAGCGCGTAGCTCTTCGTGAAGCCCGCGGCGGCGAGCGCCACCTTCTGCCACGTCGCAGGGAGCGGGTTGTTGTACGTCATGCTCCCCGTGACGATGTCGGTCCGCTGCGTGTCAGGATTGAGCTTCACGAGCAGTGGCTGCCCGCTGATGGATGCGATCGCCGAGCTCAGCGCGGCTGGCCGGGCGGACATCCAGATCTCGTTGTACGTGCTGACCGCGCCCGGGTTCACCTGGGTGCGAAGGGCCTCGAAGGCCGAGCGCCTCCAGTCCACCGAGAAGGTGCCTGTCGCGAAGGGCTGGGTGAAGGTTCCGCTGACGGTGACGGGCTGGCCCTCCACCTGCGTCATGCTCGTGTCGAGCACCTTGTGCATCGCGCGGTAGGGCACTCCATTCGCGCTCGTCTGCAACCGCATCTGCGCCAGCGAGAACACATCCCCGAGGCCGCTGTCGAGCAGCACCGGGTTGAGCATGTCGGCGTAATTGAAGACCAGCCCGGAGAGCGACGTGGCGCCCGCCAGGGGGAACCCCGTGACGCCGCTGTGGATGTAGCCGAACGCGCCCGGGTTCAACGAATACACTTCCAGGTAGTCCCCCGGCTGCCACGGAGACAGGCCGGTGGCGGACACCGTCACGGGGGTGGGCTGCGAGACGAAGGTGCCATCACGGCCCCACTCCGTGGAGCCCAGGTCGAACGCGCGGCCGGTGCTCACCAGGTAGCGAGAGCCCAGCTTCAGGTAGATGCGGCCCGAAGGGACGTTCGGCACGGAGATGGTGCCGTCCGCGGAGCCCGTGCCCGGATAGGCCGTGAACGCCCCGGTTGTTGAGTCCCGCGTGTATGCCACCACCGACGTGGAGGACTGGTCGTATGGCTTCGTCTCGTTGCCCGACGCGGCGACGAAGGTGACCGGGCTGGTGCCGGTGACCTGGGTGATCAGGCCTTGGGTGACCTGGGAGGTCGCGTCCGTCGACGCGGAGGAGTCCACCGCCTCAGCCTCTTCGAGCCCTCCGCAGCCGACCCCTGCCATGCCGACCAAAAGCCCGATGGAGATCAATGACTTATGCATTGTGAAGGCAGCCCTTTCGGCGACGCCCCGAATGGCGTCGCGCAGGGAGATTCATACCGGGTCGGTCTGACATTTCCGGGCGCGCCTCAAGCCCGATTTCCACTCGGGACTGTGAAGGCAGACGCGCTTGTCGGCGGTGAGTCAGGCAATGGCTTCCGTGAGAAATCCACGGCGTGCCAGGGCCCGCCTGGGCGGCCTGCATCCGCTTCCGGGCTGGCCGCTGCGCGCGAGGGAATCCTCACGCTCGCGGCGTTGCTGGCGTGAGCGCGCCGTCACCTCGGCGTATCGGCGGTGATGAGGGCTTTCTCCTCTTGCTCGAACCGGGGCGGTAGCATCGGCCGCCATGGATTCACCTGCCGACCTGTCCTCCGCCGCCCATTCGTCGGTCCCCACGTCGCCGCCACGCGTGTGGACGGTCCTGGTTGCGTTCGCGCTCCTGGTGACGGCAATCCTTGTCGGGGGCGTCATTTCCGCCAGCACCGCGATGGCGATGGAGATGCTCCGCTCGGGAGTCAGTCCGCAGGACACTGGAGCCATCCAGGCCCTGACGGAGAAACTCAAGGCGATGCCCTGGCTGATGGTCGCGGCCGTGATGACGTCCAGCTGCCTGGGGTTGGTCGCTGCGCTCATGGGCGGGTTCCTGTCCCCCACGCCGATGATGCAGCGGCTGTGCCTGGGAGCGGGAGCACCGCCAGAGCCTGTGCCGACCGGGCCCTGAAGCGGCGTTGCCTTTTCACGGTTCATTCATGTCTCAATGCCCTGACGAGAACGAACTGCTGGACGGGGCGCGGGCGCGACTGCCGGCGGAGGCGCAGGCCCGGCTGGAGGCGCACCTGGATGGGTGCGCGGCGTGCTGCGCGGTGCTGGCTGGCCTGGACGGTGGGCGCTCCCTGTCCCTGGGCAGCCCGCCGCTCGCGCCGCCGCCGGAGCCGGAGGCGATGCCCCAGCCCGGTGCTCGCGTGGGCCGCTATGTGCTGCTGCGGCGCGCGGGGGAGGGCGGCATGGGCGTCGTGTTCGCCGCGTATGACCCGGACCTGGACCGCCAGGTGGCGCTCAAGCTCCTCAAGCCCGGCGTGGTCGTGGACGCGGAGGCCCGTGGACGGCTGATGCGGGAGGCCCAGGCCCAGGCGCGGCTGTCTCATCCGAACGTCGTGACCGTGCATGACGTGGGGCTGGACGGCGACACGGTCTTCCTCGCCATGGAGTTGCTTCGCGGTGGGACGCTGCGCCGCTGGTTGGCGGAGGCCCCACGGCCGTGGCCCGAGGTGCTGGCGCGCTTCGTCCAGGCGGGGCGGGGCCTGGCCGCCGCGCACGCGGTGGGCCTCGTGCATCGCGACTTCAAGCCGGACAACGTGCTGCTGGGCGAGGATGGCCAGGTGCGCGTCGCCGACTTCGGCCTCGCTCGCGCCGGGCCCCTCCCGCCGGGTGCGTTGGACGTCCACGCCGAGGTGGCCCCCGTCCGCGAAACGCCGCACCCCGGAGGAGACACGCCTGCCGGTACCGCGCTGGGCACGCCCGCGTACATGTCCCCGGAGCAGTGGCGGGGCGCGCACGCGGACGCGCGCAGCGACCAGTTCAGCTTCTGCGTCGCGCTGTACGAGGCCCTCTTCGGCCAGCGGCCCTTCGCGGGGGGCACGGCGCGGGAGCGCGCGCGAGCGCTCGCTGGCG
Source organism: Corallococcus sp. CA054B (assembly GCF_003611625.1). Taxonomy (NCBI): domain Bacteria; kingdom Pseudomonadati; phylum Myxococcota; class Myxococcia; order Myxococcales; family Myxococcaceae; genus Corallococcus; species Corallococcus sp. CA054B. The sequence continues at coordinate 6,514 of NZ_RAVY01000235.1, read as the reverse complement.
GCCAGGTGCTGCCACCGCCCCGGGACACGCGGGTGCCCGTCGGCGTGAGGCGGGCGGTGCTGCGCGGCCTCGCCACCGACCCCCTCCTTCGTCACCCTTCGCTGGACGCGCTGCTCACACGGCTGGAGCCCACTCCCCGCGCGTCGCGCTGGCGCCTGGCCTCGGCGGCGTTGGCCCTGGGCGTGATGAGCAGCGCCGCCACGGGCTTCGTCGTGATGCGCGGCGGCGAGCAACGGGTCTGCACCGGCTTCGAGTCCCGTCTCGCGGGCACCTGGGACGCGGCGCGACGGGAGCGGCTGGAGCAGCGCTTCCGCCCGGAGACGCTGTCCATTCCCGGGGCCACCTTCGCCTCCACCGTGCGCGCGCTGGATGCCTATGCCCAGGCGCTGGTGGCCCAGGAGCAGCAGTCCTGCGAAGACACGCGCGTGCGGCAGACCCAATCCGAGCGGTTGATGGACCTGCGCGCCGCATGTCTGGATGGCCGGCGTCAGGCCCTCCACGTCCTGGTGGACCTGCTCGAGGGCGGGGAGCGCGAGGCGCTGCTCCGGGCCCCGGAGGCGGCGCGGCGGCTTCCCTCGCTGGCCGCGTGCGCGGATCGGGCGGTGCTGGCCCGGGTGGATCCGCTGCCCGAAGCCCCGGAGGCCCGCGCGAAGCTCGCGTCGCTCGTTCGTGAGCTGGACGGGCTGCGCGCGCAAGGCGCGGCCGGCTTTCACGCGCGGGCCCTGCCCCGGCTGGAAGAGGTGGTGGTGGCGCTGCGGGGGTTGGAACACCGCCCCACGCTCGCGCGGGCCCTGCTCCTGCTGGGCGAGCTGCGGGGCACCGACGGCGGCTTCACGGCGGCGCGCGAGGTGCTGGAGGAGGCCGTGCGGGTCGCGGAGGCCGGTCACGACGACGAGACCGCCGCGCACGCCTGGAACCGCCTCCTCTACACGGAAGGGGAGGGGCTGGGCCTGGTGAAGGAGGCCCAGCGCACCGCGCGCATGGCGGAGGCCGCCCTGGCCCGGCTGGGGCCCGAGGGCTCCGCGGAGGTCGCGTCGGAGCTGCACCGCTACCGCAGCGCCTTGAGCTACCGGCAGGGCGAGTTCGCGCGGGCCTTCACCGAGGCGGAAGAGGCCCTGACGCTGCTGGAGCATGCGCCGGGCGCCCAGGACGAAGCGCTCGCGGAGTCTCTCAACGGCCTGGGCCGGGCCCTCAACGGCCTGGGCCGCTACGCCGAGGCGGAGCGGCACTATGTCCGCGCCCTGGCGCTGGTGGACGCCGTGTACGGCCAGGACCACCCCGTGCGCGCGGCGTACCTCAGCAACGTGGCCACCGCGCTGCGGCTCCAGGGGCGGGTGGCCGAGGCGGTGGCGCGCTACCGCGAGGCGCTCGCCGTGGGGGAGCATTACTACGGGGCGGATCACCCCACCACCTGTGTCATGCGCACGAACCTGGGCGACGCGCTCTCGCGGCAGGGCAGGCTGGAGGAGGCGGTGACGCACTACGAGCGCGCCCGGTCCCACCTGGGCGGCGGTGGGGACGGGGAGCGGCTGCGGCTGGCGGCCGTGCTGCTGAGCCTGGGCAACGCGCGCTCGGACCTGGGCCAGCTGGAGGAGGCGGAGGCCGTCTACCGCGAAGCGCTCTCGCTCCAACTGGCGCAGCTGGGCCCCCAGCACCCGGACGTGGCCCTGTCGCGCAACAACCTGGGGTCGGTGGCGCTCGACGCGGGCCGGCTGCGCGAAGCGCGCGAGCACTTCGAGGCGGCGCGCGAGCTGTGGGAGGCCACGCTCGGCCCGGCGCACCCGAAGGTGGCGAGCGCCCTGTACAACCTGGGCCACGTGGAGCTGCGCCTGGGCAGGGCGCGTCCGGCGATCGCCTGCCTGCGGCGGGCGCTGACGGTGCGCGAGGCGGCGCTCGGCGCGGAGCACCCTCGCGTGGTGCCGACGCTTGGATTGCTGGGGGAGGCGCTGTGGACCGCGGGCCAGCCCCGCGAGGCCCGTGAGCAGCTGGAGCGGGCGGTGACGCTCTCCACGCGGCTGGAGGTCGCTCCGGAGGATCATGCCCGCGCGCGCTTCGCGCTGGCCCGTGTCCTCTGGCCGACGCGCGCCGAGCAGCGCCGGGCGCTCGCCCTGGCGCGCGAGGCGCTGGAAGCCTATTCGCGCAGCTCGCCCATCTACGCGCCCCGCGTGCGCGAGGTGCGGGCCTGGCTGTCCGCCCATGGTCCCTCATGAGCCGGGGCGCACGGGTCCCGGCCCGCCCTGGGCAGGCTGTCGCTGGAGGTGAGCCATGCCGTTCAAGCAGACCGAGTTCTTCCTCGCACATGCCCCCGGCGAGCTCGTCCCGGCGCTGCGCGCGCACCCCGGGCTGGAGCAGGTGCTCGAGGGCATGGTGCGGGCCGCGCGCGAGGCCTGTCCTGACATGGGCCTGGAGGTGGAGGCCTTCCTGGCGCACGCGGCGGAGCGGCTGCCCGCCACGGGTGACGCCAGCGAAGTGCTCGCGAACCTGCACGCGGAGGACCTCGCGCTGGCCTTCACCTGCGCGCGCGGGAACGCGCGGGCCCTCCAGGCGTTCGACGCCCACGTCTTGTCGCGGGTGGGGACGTGGCTGCCAGGTGAGGCGCCCTCGCAGGTGGACGAACTGCGGCAGTTGCTGCGTCAGCGGCTGCTGCTTCCAGTGGGTGGGGCCTTGCCGAGGCTGGCCTCCTATTCCGGGCGTGCGCCGCTGACGCAGTGGGTGCGCGCGGTGGCGCTGCGGTTGCACATCGACCAGCAGCGCACCGCGCCCCGCGAGCAGCCGGCGGGCGAGCGGCTGCCGGGGCTGGCGGAGCGGTTGGGCGCGGACCCCGAGCTGGCCTTCATCCGCGAGCGGCACCAGGAGGACTTCCGCGAGGCCTTCCGCGCCGCGCTGGGGCGGCTGGACGCGCGGGAGCGCAACCTGCTGCGGCTGCACCACGTGCATGGCCTGTCCATGGACGCGGTCGCGGCCACCACGCAGGCGCCGCGCTCTACCGTGGCGCGCTGGATTGCCCGCGCCCGCGAGCGGCTCCTGGCCCTCACCCGCGAGGAGCTGACGGCGCGGCTGGGGCTCACCCCCGCCGAGCTGGACAGCCTGCTGCGCCTCGTGCGCAGCGAGCTGGACATCAGCCTGCGCCAGCTGCTGGCGGATTGACTCCGCGCCCCGAAATCACGGGCCGGGTGAGACGAAATTCTCATCCTCTCGTCCCTGGGGAAGAACCGTAACCAACGGAATCACGGGATGTCGCCATGCGTCGAGGCGCGAGGCGCCGTGGGACCCGTGTGCCCGGTGGTGAGCGTCACGCAAGGGAGGAAGCCCATGAAGCAGTGGACCCGATGGAGCACCGCCATGTCCGCAGTCACCGCCCGTGCCTGGGCCATGCCGTTGGCGTTGTTGGGCATGGTGGGGTGCACGAACGACGTCGCGGGGGATGAAGTCGTCGCCCCCGTTCCGGAGGACGCGCACGTGAAGGCGTGGGTGCCGGAGACGCCGGTGCCCGCGGCCGCGCACGCCGAGGGAACGGAGCACACGCTCCAGATGGACTGGGTGCTCCAGGAGAAGACCGTGGAGGACCTGACGGACCACTCGGCGTTGATCATCGACGGGAAGGTGGAGTCCACGCGCTACGACGTCCTGCGCAGCTACGCGCGGTCGAAGTCGGAAGGGGCGGCCCCCGGTGAGCTGAGCGGCCTCTATACGGACCTGCCCGTCACCATCGCGACGGTGAGGATCGCCAACATCGCGCGTACGTCGCGGAACCTCCAGAGCGCGTCGGGCGGTGTCGTCGCGCAGGGGGCCACCGTGGACGTGATGTATCCCGGCGGCCTGCTCGCGGACGGCTGCACGCTCGCGCCGGAGGACAGCCCGCTGCCGGCGGTGGGGGAGCAGGCGGTCCTCTTCCTCGCGCCGCAGGAGGGCGTCAAGCCGCTGGCCGCGCAATCCCTGACGGGCGTCTATTCCGTGACGGGAGGGCCGGTGGGGCGCGTCCTCGTGAAGGGAGGCCTCGTGCAGGGCCCGAGCTCGCCGCGCCACGCCACCGCGCTCAAGCAGCACCTGGGGGGCCCCGTCGACGCGCTGCTCGCGCGGGTCGGCGCCCGCGCGCAGACCGTCGAGTACGTGCGCCCCGAGGCGCGCGCGGTGCCCTCGGTGGAAGACGCGCCGAGCGGGCCGACTGCCCAGAGCTGGTGCGGGGTTCCGCTCTTTGGCTACAGGTGGTGCCGCTACCCCACGAACGTCACGTACACGGACTTCACGACCACGCGGTGGCCGGTCGGCGACGCGATGAACGCGTGGATGTACACGACCATCTCGAACGGCCTCTACTTGCACTGGCGCGGCAGCGGCTCGTCCGACGTCATGGTCTATGAGAACTGGTACGGCAACAACGGCTGGCTTGCCTATACCTGGAACTACGCGTCGGGCGGCTGCATGACCGGCAGCGTCGTGAACATGAACAACACGTACCACGCGGGCGCGTACCACGCGAAGAGCGTCAGCGTACACGAGATTGGCCACACGCTCGGCATCGCGCACCACTGGGATTGCAACTCGATCATGTATTCGAGTCCCACGGTCTGCGGATCCGCCGTGACGTCCTGCGACGCACAGGTGGCGGCGGAGCTGTACCGGTACTGAAAGCCGCGCTCAGGAGGGGGCGCGTAGGGCTCAAGGCCCTACGGCCCCCCGGGCCTCGCCCGGCGCATCCGGCAACTCCGCCGCGAGCTTCGCCCTCAACGTGGCCACGATGTTCGGATTGTCCCCTGACACATCACGCAACTCCGACGGATCCGACACCGTGTCGAAGAGCTGCACACGCACCCCATCCGGCGTGGGCAGCTCCAGCAGCTTCCACCGGCCCAGATAGAGCCCCCGGTGCCGCGCCCGGCGCACCGGTCCGTCCCATTCCGGCTTCAGTGCAATCTCCCCCGTGTCGCCCTCCACCATCGCGATCTCATAGAGCCACGGATACGGCATGCGCACCGTCTGGTACGCCTGCCCATCCCGGTCGCTGAACCAGATATCCGTCTCAATCAGCGCGGGCACATCCGGCAGCGCCTTGGGCTCCGGTCCCGGCCGCGCGAGCGGCGCCAACGAGCGCCCCCGGAACGACTCCGGCGCGGGCACGCCCAGCAAATCCAGCACCGTCGGCGCCACGTCCAGCGAGCGCGCCCGCTGCGTCACCTGCCGCCCTGACGCCACCTGCCCGGGCAGCCGCACCACGAACGGGATGCGCAGCCCCGCGCTGCCCCACAAATGGTCCCCGTGGCCCTGGCCCAGCCCTTCATCCTCCAGGTGCTCGCCGTGGTCCGACAGCAGCACCACCAGCGTGTCGTCCCACCGTCCCCGCCGCTCCAGGTCCGCGCGCAGGTTGCCCACGAGCCCGTCGAACGTGCGCACCCCCGCGTCGTAGTTCGCGCCCAACGCCGCGACGTCCCCCGGCGTGGTCGCGGGCGCCTCCGGATCCACCTCCATCCGAGGCGTCGCCCCGAACCGCCACGGCCCCCGGTACCCCCGCTCCACGTACTTGCCCTCCAGCGGCCACGGCGCGGCGTAGGGGAAGTGCGTGGACGACGCGAACACCACCAGCGCGAACGGCGCATCCTCCGGCAGCCCGTCCAGCACATGCCGCACCCGCGTGCGCAGCGGGGCAGGGTCCGTCAGCTCCGGGAACTCGCCCCGTTCCTTGAACAGCCCCGGCGCCAGCGCCGTCCACGGCAGCAGCGCCACGTGGGTGATGAGCATCCGCTGCCGCACCAGGTCCGGGAAGCGGAAGTCCGGCGCGGACACCACCTGGAAGCCGTACGGGAACCGCGAGAAGTGGTCCCCCGCGTAGTCCGCCACCACCGCCGTGCGGTACCCCTGCGCCTCCAGCGCGGTCGCCAGCGTGGTGAGCTTCGTCTCACGCGCCTCGCGTCCCACCAGCGTGTGCACCACCGGGTGCTCGCCCGCGTACTGCGACGTCAGCAGCGTCGTCCATGACGGCGCCGTGCGCGGCACCTGCACCACCGTGTCGTTGAAGCGCGTGCCCTCCTCCATCAACCGGTCGATGTTCGGCGACGTGGACCGCGAATAGCCGTTGCCCGACAGGTGGTCCGGCCGCAGCCCGTCCGACGCCAGGATGAGCAGGTTCGGCCGCGCACGTCCGGTGGACTCCGGCCCCTGCTCCGCCAGCGACAGCCCCAGCCCCGTGAAGCCCGCCACCGCCGCCGCGGCCGTCACGCCGCCCAGCACGCCGCGCCAGCGGGGTGACTCCGCCAGCCACCGTCCCACCACCGCCAGCACGCTCAACACCGGCAGCACCAGCGCCGCCATGACCCAGCCCGACGGCTGCGTGCCGCTCAACCCCCGCAGCACCGCCGCCGTCAGCTCCGAGCGCTCGTACAGCGTCGCCGCGTACAGGTGCGGATGCCGCGCCATGTCCCCCGCGACCAGGAAGCCCTCCACCACCAGGCACCCCAGGCCGCTCAGCCAGAACACCGCGCGCCGGCTGCGCTCCGCCGCCCACAGCCCGGCCCCCAAG
>NZ_RAVY01000234.1:0-13984 GCF_003611625.1 Corallococcus sp. CA054B | reverse complement strand
AGCCCGAGGCGCCCCCCGCCTCCCCGGCTGCTTCGAACACCGTCGATCCGGCGGCCTCGCTGGCGAAGCCCTTCAAGCTGTCACGCCGCTTCGACCGCACGGCGCGCCTGTTGGGCGACAACGCCATGGAGCGGCTGGCCAACGCGCACGTGGTGGTGTTCGGCCTGGGCGGCGTGGGCAGCTTCACCGCGGAGGGCCTGGTGCGCAGCGGCGTGGGCCGGCTGACGCTGGTGGACCACGACGACGTGTGCGTCACCAACACCAACCGCCAGCTGCACGCGACGGTGAAGTCGGTGGGCAAGTCCAAGGCGGAGCTGATGGCCCAGCGCTGCCAGGAGATCAACCCGCAGGCGAAGGTGGAGGCCCTGCGCGAGTTCTACCGCGAGGAGCTGGCGGAGACGCTCCTGCCCGCGGGCCGCTACGACTTCGTGGTGGACGCCATCGACAACGTGAAGGCGAAGCTGCACCTGTTGCACCGCTGCGTGACGATGGGCCTGCCGGTGGTCAGCTCCATGGGCGCGGCGGGACGCCTGGACCCCACGGCCATCCGCGTGGAGGACCTGAGCGAGACGCACATGGACCCCTTCGCCAAGGACATCCGCAAGCTGCTCAAGCGCAAGTACGGCGTGGAGACGGAGCGCCACACGGGCATCACCGCCGTGTACTCCATCGAGACGCGCCGGCAGCCGGTGCCGCTCAACTACGACGACGCGACCGACGGCTTCCTGTGCGTCTGCCCGCAGGACAACGAGTTCCACACCTGCGACCACCGCACGCAGATTGACGGCAGCGTGGCGTTCGTCACCTCCGCCTTCGGCATGAACGCCGCGGGCGTGGTGGTGCGCCGGCTCGCTTCCGCGCGGTAGTAGCGCGTCAGGCGACTCGGGGCCGGGCCTGCGCCACCGCGGGCTCCCGGCCGCACGGACGGCGGAAGACGCAGCGGGCGCAGGCGTCCAGGTTCCCCGTCTGCGGGAAGGCCTCCGGCTCCTTCGGCGTGTTGGTGCCAGGGTCCTTGAGCAGCGCGCGCATCCCCTCCACGCTCCGGGCGAAGTGCTGGCGGAAGGAGTCCATGGCGGACGGATCCACCGTCACGTCGTGCTCCAGTCCCTCGTTGAGGTACACGAGCGAGGCGCGCACCTTCTCCAGCGGGTAGCGGTAGCGCTGCGCGATGTAGAGCGCGTAGCCCAGCACCTGCTCGTCGTAGCCCTCGCGCGAGCGGCCCGTCTTCCAGTCCACCACCACGACGGAGCCTTCGGCGTCCACGTAGGCGAAGTCCGGGATGGCGAAGGTCTTCACCCCGTCCATGACGAAGTGGGCGAAGTCGAAGCCCGCGTCCACCTCCAGCCACTGCGCGGGCTTGAGCCCCTTCGCGACCGTGGGCCAGCGCGACTGGAAGAACCAGGTCAGCGCGTTGCGCACCGTTTCGAAGTTCTGCTTCCAGGACTCGTTGGGGACGTCCTCGGCGTACTCGTGCTCCGCGAGGCCGGTGAAGGGCTTGCGGTACTTCGTCGTCCAGTAGGCCTTGGAGCGCGAGTGCCGGAAGTCGTCCTGCATCAGCTTGTGCGTGCGCGCCTCCACCTTCGCGGGGTCCACGTCACGGCCGGCGCGCCAGTCCAGCAGCACGTCCTTGAGTGCCTCGTGCACGATGCTGCCCGCCCAGGTGTAGCGGTTGTGCAGCTTCTTGAGGACGTAGAGCTCGCGCACGTCCTTGGCCGCCTCCGCCTCCCAGCCGCCCCAGGAGCGGTAGTAGTAGAGGTAGTAGGCCCGGAGACACTCGGAGAACTTCTCGTGGCGGCTCTTGGACCAGGAGAAGTCGTTGGTGATGGGAGGACGGGCCATGGACGCGGGGCATCCTATAGACGATCGCCCGCCCCGCCAGAAGAGGGACGGGCGGCCAGACAACCGCCCCGTGCCGTCGGTAAAAACGCCGGGTGCGCCCGACCGTACGGGTATGGTGCCGCGCAACCCCCGCGAAGAATCACATGAGCCCACGCAAGCGCACTGACAGCGGGGCACTCCCCGCCCCCGTCTCCCCTGAACGCCACGCCGCCATTCATGGTCCGCTGCTCTCCTGGTACGACCGGAACAAGCGCGACCTGCCCTGGCGCCGCACGCGCGCCCCGTACGCCATCTGGCTCAGCGAGGTCATGCTCCAGCAGACACAGGTGTCCACGGTCATCCCGTACTGGGAGCGTTTCCTCGCGCGCTTTCCCACGGTGAAGGCCCTGGCCTCCGCGCCCCTGGACGACGTGCTCTCCGGGTGGAAGGGGCTGGGCTACTACTCCCGCGCGCGCAACCTGCACCGGGCCGCGCAGGAAGTGGTGGAGCGCTTCGGAGGGAAGCTCCCGTCCACGGCGGAGGAGCTGCTCACCCTGCCCGGCTTCGGTCGCTACACCGCCGGGGCCGTGGCCTCCATCGCCTTTGGCGAGGAAGCCCCCATCGTGGACGGCAACGTGGCCCGCGTGCTGTCGCGCCTCTTCGAGGTGGAGGGCCTGCCCGGGGACCGCGACCGCGAGGCCACGCTCTGGGCGCTGGCCTCCGCGCTGGTGAAGGGGCAGCGGCCCGGGGACTTCAACCAGGCGCTGATGGAGCACGGCGCCACGGTGTGCCGGCCGGAGTCACCGCTGTGCCTGTTGTGCCCCGTGCGCGACGGGTGCATCGCGTTCAAGAAGGGCCGCGTGGACGAGCTGCCTCCGGCCAAGGTGCGCGCCGCGCCCCGCAAGCTGTTCCTGGCGCTGGCCGTGTGGCCGCACGCGGGCACGCTCCTCTTCGCGCGTCGCGCGGACAAGGGCCTCTTCGGCGGCCTGTGGGAGCTGCCCGCCGTGGAGGTGGAGGAGGGCACGTCCGAAGCGGAGGCGACGGAGCGGCTGGCGACGACGCTGGGCGCGCCGCTCACGCTGGAGGGCACACTGGACAGCGTGCGCCGGCAGCTCACCCACCGCGACCTCACGCTGCGGCTGCTGCGCGTGACGGGCGGCAAGCGCCCCACGAAGTCCGCCGCGTTCCAGGACCTGCGCTGGTGCACGCCGCAGGAAGCAGAGGCGCTGGGCATGAGCACCGCGATGCAGCGCGCGCTCGACGCGGCGCTGGGGCACGGCGTGATGGGAGGCGACGCCGCGCCCGCGAAGAAGAAGACGGCGGGCCGCCCTGCCCGGAAGGCGGCCGGCCGCTGAAGCGCAGGGCGGCCATCCACTCCCAGACCGCACGTACGGGCGTATTCCGCTGATGGATTTTCCGAGCGGAATGGCCCGTTGGTCCCTCAACACTTCGCGACCTGGGATGTCGCTCCGGCAACCCCGTACGCCTTGGGTCTCTTTCGCGATCGAGGGCCGCGGCCGAAGCTTCAGGTCGCCTTTTCCAGGAGGAAGCCCCATGGCCCGTCAGAACGCGCAGAAGTCGCAACCGAACCCGGCCCCCAAGGCCGCGCCGGAGCGGACCGAGGACAAGAAGCCGGTGGCCACGGCGAGCGCGCCCACGAGCAAGACCGCCGCTCCCACGCAGGAGCAGATTGCCCGCCGCGCCTACGAAATCTTCCAGGCCCGGGGCGGCACGCACGGCAACCCCGAGCACGACTGGCACCAGGCTGAACGCGAGCTGCGGCTCGGCCGTCAGTAGTCAGCCGCCACGGCCGCCCGCGTTCTTCAGTGCGCGGGCGGAAGGCCCTGGAGGGACGGGCGTTCGGACTCCAGTGCCCGCTTCAGCCGGCGCTGGGCCTGCTTGAGTTCCTCCAGGATGCGCTCGGCGTCCACCACCGAGCGCATCGCCAGCCCGCACGCGGGCGTCAGCAGCACCGTGGACAGCGCGCGCGCGAAGCCGATGTCGTTGGGCAGCGCGGCCTTCAACGACGCCTCCACCGAGTCCGACAGCTCCTCCACCGAATACGTGGACGCCAGGTCCGTGGGGATGACGCCCAGGCTCAGCGTGGCGCCGGAGTCCAGGAAGCGCTTGAGCGCGTCCGTCTCCTCCAGCATCGCGTCCAACGACAGCCGCACGTCCAGCGACACCAGATCCGCCTGCGCGTCCAGCAGCACGCCCCAGTCCGTGTTGCCGCAGCAGTGGACGCCCACGAGCGCGCCTTCACGCTGCAGCGCCACCACCAGCAGCCGCAGCTCCTGCTGCGCCAGCAGGTGCTGCGGGTTCATCCTCACGTAGGCGTAGAGGCCCGGCTCGTCCAGGTAGAACAGGGGCGTGGTGCCCGTGCGCTTGAGGGCGCGCACCATGGCCAGCGCGCGCACCATCACCAGCCGGTACAGCGCCGCGTCCAGGCCCGGCACCGCCAGCACCGGCTCACCCGTCGCGGTGCGCACCACGGAGCGCACCGTGAAGGGGCCGGACAGCTGCGCCTTCGCGAAGGCGAGCTTGCGGTGCTCCACCTCCCAGAGGAACGGCTTCCACGCGCGGCACGCGTCCGCGGTGGGCTCGAAGGACTCCAGGTCCCCGGAGGCGAGCGCCGCCTCCAGCCGCTTCTCGAAGGCCTCGCGCCCCGCGCTCCACGCGTCCACGTCCACCGTGCAGACGCCGTCCTCGTCGAAGCGCAGGCCCGGCAGGCCCTCCAGCGCGGCGGGGATCATCAGCTCGGACGGATGGCCCACCGGCAGCTGCGGCAGGAACGGGATGTCCATGGCGAGCGCGGCCTGTAGACCCAGCTCCACCTGGGTGTGCGGCAGGCTGCCAATGCCCGTCGTGGCACACGCGGGCAGGAGCTGGACGGCGCGACGGATGGTGGGCGAAGGCATGGCGGCAATCTAACCCGTCCACCGCGCCCGGGCCCGGCCTTCGGGCCCCCGACGCATCAAGTCACCGAGAAATACGTCGCGTTCGGGTGGTGGAAGACGATGGCGGACACGCTCGCCTCGGGCTCCATCATGCAGCCGTCGGTGAGCTGCACGCCGATCTCCTCCGGCTTGAGCGCGGCGAACAGCTTCGTCTGGTCCTCCAGGCGCGGGCACGCCGGGTAGCCGAACGAGTAGCGCTTGCCGGTGTACTCCGCGCGGAAGCGCTCCAGCATCGTCATGTCCGCGCGGTCCGGGAAGCCCCACATGCTGCGCAGCTGCGTGTGCAGCAGCTCCGCGTAACCCTCCGCGGTCTCCAGCGCCAGCGCCTGCACCGCGTGCATCTTGAGGAACTCGCCCCTGGCCTTGAAGCCTTCGGACAGCTCGCGGATGCCCGCGCCCGCGGTGGTGACGAACAGCGAGAGCGCGTCCACCGGCTTGCCGTTCTCCAGCGGCCTCACGTAGTCCGCCAGGCACAGGCCGTTGTCCTTGTCCTGCCGGGGGAAGTCGAAGGACGTCACCGGCTCGCCCGTCGTGCCGTCGAAGAGCAGCACGCGGTCGCCGTCGCTGGCCGCCTTGAAGAACTGGAACACCGAGCGCGCATGCATCACGCCGCCGCGCAGGAGCGTCTTCAGCTCCTCCACCGCCTCCTTCAGCGCCAGCGCCTTGCGGCCCTCTTCCGTCTTGGCCAGCTCCGCTTCGGCCGGCGTGCCCAGCGCGCGCGACGACGTGCGCAGGCCCAGGTGGCGGCCGTAGAGCATCACCGGGTTGATGAACTTCCAGATGTGATCCAGCGGCGTGTTGGTGAGCACGTGCCGCGCGAAGTCCGGCGCGGGCGGCACCACGTCCAGCACCGGCACCTCCGTGCTGCGCGAGCGGCGCACCGGAGCCGCGGGCGCGGGCCGGTCCTTCGCCTCCTGCGCCAGCTTCAGCCGCCGCGCGGCCAGGTCATCCCGCAGCTTCGCGTGCGCGCCCGGCTCCACGATCTGCTTCGCCAGCTCCAGGCCGTTCATCGCGTCCTGCGCGTAGGCCACGGTGCCGCCGCCGTAGGCCGGGGCGATGTTGCGGTCCACGAAGTTGCGGCTGAGCGCGGCGCCGCCCACCAGGATGGGGGTCTCCACGCCCGCGCGCTTCAGGTCCTCCGCGGTGGCCACCATCTGGTGCGCGCTCTTCACCAGCAGGCCCGACAGGCCCAGGATGTCCGGCCGGTGCTCCTTCACCGCCAGCACCAGCTGCTCGGGCGGGACCTTGATGCCCAGGTTCACCACCTGGAAGCCGTTGTTGGCGAGGATGATCTCCACCAGGTTCTTGCCGATGTCGTGCACGTCCCCCTTCACCGTCGCGAGCACGATCTTGCCGCGCGACGCCGCCTGGGTCTGGCTCATGTGCGGCTCCAGGTGGCTCACCGCCGCCTTCATGGACTCCGCGCTCTGGAGCACCTCCGCGACGATGAGCTCGTTGGCGCCGAAGAGGCGGCCCACCTCGTCCATGCCCTTCATCAGCGGCCCGTTGATGATGTCCAGCGGCGCCATCTCCTTCATCGCCAGGTCCAGGTCCGCGGTGAGGCCGTCGCGCGTGCCTTCGATGATGTAGCGCTGGAGCCGCTCGTTCAGCGGCAGGCTGCTCACCTGGGCGCGCGCGGGCTTGCGCTCGCGGAAGTGCGCAGCGAAGGGCGTCACGGGGTCCGCGCCCCGGTTGTAGATGAGGTCCTCGGAGAGCTTCCGCTCCTCCTCCGGCAGCGACGGGTAGCGCTCCAGCTTCTCCGAGTTGACGAGCGCCATGTCCAGGCCCGCCTGCACGCAGTGGTACAGGAACACGGAGTTGAGCACCTCGCGGCCCGCGGTGGGCAGGCCGAAGGACACGTTGCTGATGCCCAGCACCGTGCGGCACTGCGGGAAGCGCTGTTTGATCAGCCGCACGCCTTCAATCGTCTCCACGCCGCTGCCGGTGTACTGCGCGTCACCGGAGGCACACGGGAACACCAGCGGGTCGAAGTACAGGTCCTCCGGGCGCATGCCGTACTTCTGGGTGAGCAGCTCGTAGCTGCGCTCGGCCACGGCGAGCTTGCGGTCGCGCGTGACGGCCATGCCCACCTCGTCGATGCAGCCCACCACCAGCGCCGCGCCGAACGCCTTCGCCAGGGGGACGACCTTCTCGAAGCGCTCCTCGCCGTCCTCCAGGTTGACGGAGTTGATGATGGCCTTGCCCTGGCAGTACGTGAGCGCCATGGCGATGACCTTCTCGTCCGTCGAGTCGATCATCAGCGGCACGCGCACCTTCTTGACCACCACCTCCAGGAAGTGGCGCATGTCCTCCAGCTCGTCCCGGTCCGGGTTCGCCAGGCAGATGTCGATGACCTGCGCCGCCCGCCGCACCTGGGCGCGGGCAATCTCCGACGCGTCGTCGAATGCACCCGCGACGATGAGCTCCTTGAACTTCTTGCTGCCGATGACGTTGGTGCGCTCGCCCACGATGATGGGGCGCTGCTCGTCCGTCACCTCCAGGTAGTCCACACCGGACAGCGACGAGCGCGGCTTGGGCGTCTCCGTGCGCGGCTTGAGGCCCTTCACCATGGCGGCGAGCGCCTCGATGTGGCCCGCGTGCGTGCCGCAACAGCCGCCCACCACGTTGATCCAACCGTTGTCACAGAAGCGCTTGAGCGACCGGGAGATCATCTCCGGCGACTCCAGATACTGACCGTTCTCGTCCGGCAAACCCGCGTTGGGCACGCACGACACAGGGAACGGGCTCATGGAGGACAGCGAGCGGATGTGGTCCGTCATGAAGTCCGGACCCGTGGCGCAGTTGAGCCCCAGGTACAGCAGCTCCGTGTGCTCCAGCGACGTGGCCAGGCTCTCCACGGACTGGCCCGCGAGCATCGTGCCCATGGGCTCAATCGTGCCGGACACCGCCACCGGCACCGCCCAGCCCAGCTTCTTGAAGGCCCGGTCGATGCCCAGCAGCGCCGCCTTCACGTTGCGCGTGTCCTGCGCCGTCTCCACCAGCAGGTAGTCGGAGCCACCCACCGCGAGCCCCTCCGCCTGCACGGCGAAGTTGTCCACCAGCTCCTCGAAGGTGATACCGCCCGTGACGCTGATGGCCTTGGTGGTGGGGCCAATGGAGCCCGCCACCCAGCGCATCCGGCCGTCCTTCGCCTCCGCGGCCTTCGCGGCGTTGAGCGCCAGGCGGGACGCGGCGATGTTGATCTCCATCGCCTTGTGGCCCAGCTCGAACTCCGCCAGCACCACGGGCGTGCCGCCGAAGCTGTCTGTCTCCGTCACGTCCGCGCCCGCGGCGAAGTACTTCGCGTGGATGCCCTCGATGACGTCCGGGCGGGTGAGGACCAGGTGCTCGTTGCAGCCCTCGTACTCCGCGCCGCCGAAGTCCGCCGCCACCAGCTGGTGGCCCTGGAGGAGCGTGCCCATGGCGCCGTCCAGCACCAGGATGCGCTCGCGCATCGCGGCCTTGAGCGCCGCCACGCGCTGGCCGTGCTCCCCGGGGGGAAGCGGCAGGGGATGGGCGATGTGGCTCGTCATGACGGTTTGACTCCGGTCAGCAGGAAGACGCGGAAGGGACTGGCCCCGTCGCGCGCGTGCGTCTCGCGGGTGAACGACGTGAAGCCGGCCTCGCGAAGGGCCGCTTCCAGGACTTCGGGCGAAAAGCCCAGGTGCCGGTGCCCCAACCGCTCCAGCACCCACTTCTCTTCGTGCGGCAGCAGCTCCAGCACCACCAGCCGGCCGCCCGGCTTGAGCAGCCGCGCGGCCTCCGCCACCACCGCCGCGGGCGACTCCACGTGGTGGAGGCTCTGCGAAATCACCACCAGGTCCATGCGCCCACCGGACAGGGACAGCCGGTGCAGGTCCTCGCGCAGGAACGTGATGTTGGTGAGTTCGTCACGCAGGGCCAGGGTTCGAGCCTGGGACAGCGCGTCCTCGCTCTGGTCAATGGCCCACACGTGCCGCGCCCACCGCGCCATGGCCCGGCTGAACACGCCCGTGCCGCAGCCGAAGTCCGCCACGTCCAGCGGCGGCAGGAGCGACGCCAGCGCCCCCGCCCAGAGGAACCACGACTGGCCGGGCTCCAACAGCCGCTCGTTGAGCGCCTGCCGGTCCTCCCGCGCGCGCAAGAGGTCGCTGAGCCGCGCGGAGTCCCCCGCCGCGTCCTCCGCCTCGCGCGCCAGCCGGACGAGCGGCCAGCGCGAGTCATCCGACTCCAGCGCCAGCGAGTAGTAGGTGAAGCCCGCCTGCCGCTCCTCGCGGATGAGCCCCAGCCCCTTCAGCTTCGACAGGTGGTGCGACACCGACGACTGGGCCACCCCCACCAGCGACACGAGCTCCGTCACGTTCAGCGGCGCCTGGGCCACCAACCGCAGGATGCGCAGCCGCGTCGTGTCCCCCAGGACACGGAAGGATTGGGAGAGGACGTCCATATCGAGCCATCAACATATATCGATGCTGGCCCCCAACCACAATGGCCCCGCCAACGCATTGCGTTGCCTTGGGATGCACCCATCCTGTAAAAATCCGAAATGGCTCCCTCCTCGACGCTGCACTCCCTGCTCGAAGGCAAGCGGTTCGGACTGGTCCTCTCCGCAGGCTACTTCGGCTTCTATGGCCACGCGGGCTTCTTGAAGGGGCTGCACGCCTCCGGCCTGAAGCCCCACGCCTACGCGGGCACGTCCGCGGGCGGGATGGTGGCGGCGTACGCGGCGGCGGGCATGCCCATGCCGGCGCTGGAGGAGCTGGTGCTGCGCCAGACGCGGGCCAACTTCTGGGACCCGGACCCCATTGGCGCGGTGCTGAACGTGGCGTCCCAGGGGCACGGCTTCACGGGCCTGCTCAAGGGCGAGCGCTTCCGGCGCCTCCTGGAGGACACGCTGCCGGTGTCCACCTTCGAGGACCTGCCGCACCCGCTGCTGCTCACCGTCGCCAACCTCACCCACGGCACGCACCAGGCGTTCACCACCGGGGAGCTGGCCCCGCGCGTCCACGCCACCTGCGCGTACCCGGGCCTCTTCCGGGCGGTGCCGCTGGACGGCCAGCTGTTCTGGGACGGCGGACTGGTGGACAAGGCGCCCGCGCTGTCGCTGCAGGAGAGCGCCATTGGCAAGGACCTGGACGCCATCCTCGTGCACTACCTGCCCAGCCGGACGCGCAAGGTGGTGGGCGGCCCCATGGCGTATCCGCAGGGCCTGGCCGCCGGGTCCGCCGCGCTCCGGCGCGACCACTTCCGCCTCCAGCTCACCGTGCTCCAGACGCGCAACGTGCCCGTGTACGTCGTCGTGTCCAACCTGCCGCCGGTGACGCCCGCCACGCTGGAGCGCGGCTTCGACGCCCTGGATCAAGCCCGCCTGTCCGCGGAGCGCGCCCTGGCCCGGCCTCCCGTGCCCTTCGAGCAGAGCACCTGAACGCGCACGCACGCCCGTCTGGTTCAATGAGGCAAGAATAAACCACCAGGAAAGAAATAACCGAATAGCCTGATTTAAATGACAGACCGGCGTGGCATGGTGGGGATGCTGTTCATCCCGGAGGAAGTCCATGCTGAAGTCGACGCTGTCCCCGCTCCGCCTGCGTGGCGCGGTCATGGCTGTGTCCCTGCTGGCGTTGGCCCCCGCTGCTGGCGCCGCCACTTCGCTGGCGCCACGCGCGCTCCTGGCGAAGCCCACGGGGCGGGAGCTGCCCGCGGGCACGTTCGTGGAGCGGCTGGTGGTGAAGTTCCACGAGGGCAGCCACGTGCGCCTGCGCGACAACGCGCTGCGCGCCCTGGCTTCCGAGCGCAGCGCCAGCGAGCGTGAGCTGCTGTCCGGCCTGCGCCTGGACTCCGCGCGCGTGGAGTCGGACCTGGCGGAGGTGGTGGCGCTGCTGGAGCGTGCGCCGCGCATCGGTGCGCTGGACCGGGTGTTCCAGGCGGAGGAGGCCACGCTGGACGCGAGCAAGGCGTCCGGTGAGCGGGCGAGCGGCGAGCAACTGGCGGACCTGAACCTGTACTTCGAAGTACCGCTGCTGCCCGGCACCACCGCGGACACCGTGGCGGACCTGGTGGCGGCGCTCAACCGCGTTGACAGCGTGGAGACGGCCTACGCGGCGCCGCCCCCGGAGCCGGCGATGGTGAACTTCGGCATGGAGGCGGGGCTGCGCGCGCTGCTGTCCGCGGCGGACCTGCCGCCCACCACGCCGGCGTACCAGTCCGCCCAGGGCTACCTCAACGCGGCGCCCTCCGGCATCAACGCGACGTACGCGTGGACGCAGACGGGCGGCCGGGGCACCAACGTGAAGATCGTGGACATCGAGGGTGGCTGGCGTACCACGCACGAGGACTTCCCCACGTTCTTCCGCGTGGGCGGCACGCAGTACAACGACCTTGGCTGGCGCAACCACGGCACCGCGGTGATGGGTGAAATCGTGGGCGCGAACAACGGCTACGGCGTGACGGGCATCGCCAGCGCGGCGTCGCCGGGCGTGGAGGCCATTGGCGCGCAGAGCTCCGCGAGCGCCATCACCAACGCGGCGGCGGCGGTGGGCGCGGGCGGCGTCATCCTCATCGAGCTGCACGCGGGCGGCCCCTCGGACGGCACGGCATGCACGTGCAACACGTCCCAGTGCAACTACATCGCGATGGAGTACTGGCAGGACAACTACGACGCCATCCGCAACGCCACCGCCAACGGCGTCGTCGTGGTGGAGGCGGCGGGCAACGGCAGCGCGAACCTGGACGCGGCGGCCTACGGCGGCCGGTTCAACCCGGCCACGCGCGACTCGGGCGCCATCCTGGTGGGCGCCAGCACCTCCACCACGCGCGTGCCCATGTGCTGGACCAACTTCGGCCAGCGCGTGAACGTGCACGCCTGGGGTGAGAAGGTCGTCACCACCGGCTACGGCGACCGCTTCGGCAGCGGCTACGGCGAGGACCAGTACTACACGTCCACCTTCAGCGGCACCTCCAGCGCGTCGCCCATCGTCGTGGGCGCCGCCGTCAGCGCCCAGGGCGTGGCGAAGGCCAACGGCCGGCTGCTGACGTCCGTGCAGATGCGCGGCCTGTTGCGCAACAACGGCACGGCGCAGGCGGCGGACTCGCGGCAGATTGGCCCGCTGCCGGACCTGGCGAAGGCCCTGCCCAAGGTCATCTCCGGCAACTACTGACACCTGACGAAGGCCGCCGACCTCCACGCGCGGCCTCCCCGGCCCTCCGTGCCCTTCGGGTGCGGAGGGCCGTGGTTTTCCTGGAGCCGTCAGCGCCCGCTGTAGCGGCGGTGGTCCACCATCAGGCAGCGGTCCTGCACCACGCGGATGCCGGCGGCGGCCAGCTTCTTCGCCGCGACGTCGTTGCGGATGCCGGACTGGAACCACACCGCCTTGGGCTTCTTCGCGATGATGTCGTCCACGTGCTGGTCGATGTCACCGGGCCTGCGGAACACGTCCACCAGGTCGATGTCGCCCGGGATGTCCGTAAGCTTCCGGTACACCGGCTTGCCCAGGATGACCTTCGCGTCCGGGTAGTAGACGGGCACCGGCACCACGTCCACGCCCGCCTTCGCCAGGTACTCCGGCACGTAGTACGCGGGCTGGGCGGAGTGGTCCTCCGTCTTGATGCCCAGCACCGCCACGCGCCGGGCCTCCTGCACCACTCGCTTCACACCCGCGTCATCCTCGATGAGGTACTCGTCGTGGCTCATGGCTCTTCCTCCTGAAGCGCTTCCGCCTGGGACTCGGTGGTGAGCGTCAGCGTGCCGCCCGCCTCCACCGCCTTCACCTTCAGCAGGCGGCGCACCGGGATGAACCGGGCCCACGTCACCACCTGCTCGCCTTCACACGTCACGCCCTTCGAAAGCTCGGGTGAACCGGCCTCCGCCCACGCGGCCTTGAGTTCCGCCGGGGCGTTGGGAGGCAGCGCGTCCAGGCACCTCAGCGTCAGCACCACCGCGTCGCCGAACGTCGTGAGCCGCGTGCCCTGCACCGTGCGCTCCAAGAGGAAGGCGCGCTCCTCGCCGTTCACGTCCACGGAGTCCACGGCCCAGGTGCGCTGCCCCTCCACCAGGTTGCGCTGGAGCAGCCCCCGTACTTCGCCTCCCACTCGCGGCGCGTGCGCAGCTCCAGCGCCTCCGGGGAAAAGAAGCGCTCCACATCCGGCACGCCGGTGCCTTCGGGCGCCACCTGCCGCAGCGCCTCCTGCGCGGCCTCCGGGCCCACCAGCTTCACGAAGGTGCCGTCCGCCGCCAGCTGCATGCGCAGCGTGAAGCGCTCCAGCACGGCGCCGGACAGGGACGGCACGTCGTGCCCGTCATGCACCTGGCGCGGGGTGCGCACGGATTGGGCCACGCGCCAGCCGCCGTCGGACGGGGTGAAGCGCGTCTCGGTGGTGAAGGCCGCCTCGTCGCGCACCTCCGGCTGCCCCTTGCGCTGGAGGGTGCGGGTGGCGCTCACGGATTCGGTGAGGAGGCGATCCACGGGGGGCTTGAAGTCCAGACGCACCGGCGGCGGCAGCCCCGGCGCGGGGTTGAGCGGCGGATACCGGGACTTGCACCCGGCAGCCAGCGACAGCAGGAGACAGCTCCACAAGAGGCCCGTACGCATGCGCTCGCGAACGCTGGCAGAAAGCCAGGGCGCCCGCGAGCGTCTTGCGACGTCCTTGTGTGGAGTGTCAGCGCACGGTCGACACTAGGGGTGGCGTGTCTCGCCCTCGGAGGCACCCTCGATGCGGTCGCGTCCGATGTTGCGCCGGTCGCGGTCCACGCCATCGTCGTCCTTCAGGCCGTTCATCGCGAAGCGGCGCTCGGCCTCCGCCAGGTCGCGCAGCACGTGCTCGCGCAACATGTACTCCTCCTGCGGCAGGGACTTGAGGATGTTGATGATGTCGACCGGGGCCTCGTTGTCCGCGGCGGCCTCGACGAGTTCCTCGCGCGTCGCCGGGTACTCCACCCCATCCAGGTGCGGGGTGATGGAGCGCGAGGGATCCTCCGCCTTTCCGTAAGCCATCGTGTCTTCCACCTTTCTTGCGCCCGGAGCGTCCAGTGCCCGGACGGCCATCCATGCCTCAACGTGGGGATGACGCCCGCTCCGGGCCACCCTGCCGCCCGGCACCTCCTACGACGCCGGGCGGGCGAGGGACCGGCCGTCTTGCCCACGTTCGCTTCAGGGTAGAGTCCCCCCGCGCCAACGCCCGCCGGAGTGTCCTCCTGATGTCCGCAGCCTCCCTGCTCGCCGCCTGGCTTACGC
>NZ_RAVY01000233.1:0-14083 GCF_003611625.1 Corallococcus sp. CA054B | reverse complement strand
GCCTCGAACGCTTCCGCCACGCGCGCCCACTCCGGCTTCTCCACCTGCTTCGCCATGCCCGGAAGCGTCCGCCGCGCGCCGCTACCCCGGCAATCCCTCGCGGCACGTCGTTGGCCGGACGGTTACGGACTTGCGCATGTCCACCGGCTCCGTCGCCAGCACCACGCGCACCGACGCAGGCAGTGCGAACACGTCTCACCGCCCCAGCGCCGCGACGAGCCGGGCCACGTACGCCACGTCCGTCCCGACGGCGAAGCGCACCCGCGCCCCGCTCGCGGCGACCACCTCCAGCACGGACTCGGATGCCACCACGGGGGCGCTCGCCACCTGCACCGGCAACAGCCTCACCGGCTCGGCTCGCGTCGGCGCGGCCCGTCGGCTTCGGTACACCCACGACTGCAACGTGCTCAGCTTCACGCCCCGTGCCGACGCGAACTCCCGCTGCGTCTGCCCGCTGGCCTCGAACGCTTCCGCGATACGCGCCCACTCCGGCTTCTCCACCTGCTTCGCCATGCCCGGAAGCGTCCGCTGCGCACCGCGCCCCCGGCAATCCCTCACAGCACGTCGTTGACCGGACGGTTACGCTGCGTCTGCCCACTCGCCTCGAACGCTTCCGCGATGCGGGCCCACTCCGGCTTCTCCACCTGCTTCGCCATGCCCGGAAGCGTCCGCTGCGCGCCGCGCCCCCGGCAATCCTTCACGGCACGTCGTTGGCCGGACAGTTACCGCCGGACGGATACGTTCCGCTCGCTGGGATCTGTGCGGGAGGCGGACTCAGCCGGAAACGGCGAAGGGCCGTCCCTACCGCGTCCGTCCACGCGCTGTCAGAAGGCGATGAGATGAGTTCGCAGGCCAAGCCCCTCGATTTGAGAATGCTCCAATCCGGCCATCAGCAGTGCAGTCCGGACTTTTGTTGAGTGCAGTTACCTGTCGTCACGATGCCCAACAGCCGGAAGGGTTAGTTGAGCGCTCTCGGCTTTGGCTTCGTGCTCAACGGGAGTGAGGCCGTTGATCGGAGTGAGACGCGAAATGATGGTTTCCTTGCTTTCCTCTGGGGTCCTGAGAGGTGTCTTGTTGATGACTTCGTCTATTCTTTTTTTAAATACAGAGCTCAGGTGAGTGCTTGTGTCTAGTGGGTAGCCCACGGCTCGCGTGAAGTAGGCGGCAATTTTCATTGCAAGGTGAAGGAGTGTCTTGTCGCTAATCGTGTTGAGGATTTTTTCGTTTCCAGACAGGACGTGCAGTGAGGCGCATCGTAGTGCCTGTGGGCATTGGAAGGCATAATGAGGCGCCTCAAGCATTGTCCGGAGTAGTTCAAGGAACCGGTCCCACTCTGGCAAGCCGAGAGGTGCCTGGGTTTTTGAGCCCTTAGCCTGTGCCAGTTCGGACCGCATACGGTTGTAGAAGTCGTATTGTTCGCGGCCGCCCCAGATAATCATCCTCGCTGCTTCATCCAAGTCGGTCCGTTCCGTAGGTTTAATGTGTCGCCGGAATATCGTGCCTACCAGCGTGGCGAATGGAACGGCAAAAGAAGAAGCTCCCTCTAGCGCGAGGGCAAGATGATCAGTGCGTCTTGGATCAATTTCTCCACGGATGTCACGAGCCTTGCCTAAAGTCATGCGCAGAAGCATTGCGTGATCAGTTGTTGCCCAGGCATCCGAGAACACCCAGCGGAGATATTCGCGAAGCTGCGGGAATTTCTCGGCAGTCTTGTCTCGAAGTTCCTCGATCAGTTCCGTTGACTCGGGAAAGCTATTGGACCCGGATGGGTAGACAATTGCCTTGTCGTAATCGGAGAATTCGTCTTCCTCTAAGAGGAGGATTCGTCGCTCATCTGCGAAGAGCTTGTGGTCGCGTTCAATTCGGC
The DNA here is from genome assembly GCF_003611625.1 of Corallococcus sp. CA054B. NCBI lineage: Bacteria > Pseudomonadati > Myxococcota > Myxococcia > Myxococcales > Myxococcaceae > Corallococcus > Corallococcus sp. CA054B. The sequence continues at coordinate 12,216 of NZ_RAVY01000233.1, read as the reverse complement.
TGTTGGGCTCACGTTTTAAGAGTACCACACCGGTTGTTGCGCCGAATGCATCCATGAGCCCTGATGCCCATAGGACGCGATTGACCGGCGACTCCTTTTTTCGAGTTTTGCAATCTCCGATCACATAGCGCCACCGTAGTTCTGATGATGGGCGAATTCCAAGGACGTCAATGTCCGTTACCGGGGCGGCATGCCGCGACACAGCCCCATCTGGAACAACAGGAACTTCAAGCTGCGCCATCCACCCTTGGGAGCGAAAATGTCGATATAATGCTTCTTTCTGTGCGCGATCCTTGAGCACTATCGCCTCCTTAGTAAAAGACTGTCGATGGCAAAATTTGCTTCTTCGTCGGCCTGTATGATTCTGCAGGATGCGAGCGACTTGCGTGCAAGGAGTGGCTCGACGTATTGCTCGCCTTGGCGCATGGCCAGAATCAATTCCTCGTCGGAGGCTGGTTGGTCATTGGGGCCTGCGAGCAGTTCTATTGCGATCTGTACTGTTCTGATGTTGTCGGGGTTCTGGATTAGTTCGAGCCTGGCTCTCCCGGTGCCTGTGATTGTTAGTCTGCCAACTCCATGTTGGGCTACTGCTCGATACTGCTCCATGGCTTCGCTATTTGAGCCTAAGTAGCCGTCGCGGAGCAGGGCTTTTAATAGCGAAACGGGGTATCTGATCGCGAAATTGCGAGCCAGAAACTGGCCCTGCCTTACGGCTGCGGCAAGCGCTAGTGCGTTGTTGAATAGTTGAGTTTCATGTGGGACGAGTCGGGTGTGGCCAGGGCGAGGGCCGAAGATGAAATGATTTTCTCCCGAATGTTCTGTTCGGACCGATGGTGGAGGAATGAATCCCTCTCCGGCGAGTGCTTTGATGAGAGCAATGTCTTTGTCGTCGAGCGACGTTCCGCCCAGATCCTTGCGTTCCGCTATGATCTTAAGAGGGTAGCCTTGGTTTTTCTTGACTAGATTGAGAATCTTTCCGAGTCGGGTCGAGCCTGCTTGTGCCGTCAGGTCGGCAAGCGCCTGTGGGTCTTCCGCAAAGTAGGCAGGAGAAATGAATACGTCCTGGCCGCGTGCTCTCTTGGGGATGACAAACCCGGCATCTTGGCCGATTTGGAGTATGCGATTGGTGGCTCTTCTCTCGGCGCCAAAGCCTGCAATCTCCTCCCGAGTGATTGGCCCTCGACCGAGGCTTTGCATTAATTTCAGGGTGAGTTGCTCGTGCTCGTTTAAATTCTGACTGGAGGTGCTCGCCTCTCCGAGGTCTTTGTAGAGGTCTTGGAAAAATGGAATATCCGGAAGGATTGTTTTAATGGTTGAGCCTTCCATGATTAGGTCAACCATTTCTGCTTCGTGAAGTAGCTCTACCGCTGGGCGAACCTCCCCAGGTTGAAGTCCGAGGCGATGTACTGAGACCTCACGGAGTAAGCCATAACTTACCGGTGGTATACCTCGTAGGTTTACGGCGAGTCTGACTGCTGCACCAAGGATGGTGAGCAGTTCAAACTCCGATGCTCGAGACGTACCTGATGCAACCAGGATGTCGTGAGAACGGACTGCAACCTCGTCCTGTTCCATAGTTCTACCCCCGCCTAGGGGCTGTCCCTGATCTCCGGCCCGAAAATCAACCTGGTGGATCAAACACGGGCGTTGGACCCGGCCTTGAGGGGCACCAGGAGGTTGCCAGCCAGCGTCAGGCATGATCAACGCTGGCTGTGCGCCGACATGAACTGAGCGATGCCGAGTGGAGCCGCATCAAGCCCTTGCTGGGCTCGCGTAGCGGCCCACCCTCGAAGCGAGGGGACCGCGACTTCATCAACGCCGTCATCTGGCGCGTGAAGACTGGGGTGCAATGGCGGGACCTTCCGGAGCGATTCGGCCACTGGAAGACCGTCTACAACCGCTTCCACCGCTGGGCGCAAGTCGGGCGCTGGGAAGCCATCTTCAAGGCCCTGCGACTTCCGGTGGATGAGCTCGGCTCGCTGGCAGACGCTTCCGTCGTCCGGGCGCATCAGGACGCCTCGGGCGGAAAAGGGGGGTCCGAAGAAATGCTCTGGGGCGTTCTCGAGGAGGTTTTTCAACGAAAGTTCACGCCGTCACAACGGCGGGCGGTAAGCCGCTCCACCTCGAAATAACGCCCGGCCAGCAACATGAGTCCACGATGGCCGAGGAGTTGTTGGTGCACGCCGAGGGCAAGGCCTTCATCGCGGACACCGGTTACGACGCAGAGCGCATTCGCGCCAACGCCCTGAAGGTGGGAATGACGCCTGTCATTCATCCCCATCCCAGCAGGAAGCAACCGCCTGCGCTGGACCGCACCCTCTATCGGTTGCGCTACCGGGTGGAGTGCTTCTTCCACGACCTCAAGCGCTTTCGGGCTGCGGCCACCCGCTACGACAAGACGGCGAAGAGCTACCTCGCCGTCCTGCACGTTGCTTCCATGCTTCTTTGGCTGCGGTAATCAGGGACAGCCCCTAGCTTTAAACCGGCTCACGGAAGCTTACTTTGCGCGCCGCTGAAATGCATAGTTCCAAGCATTCCATGGTGCACTTAGGCTTAAGGACGCGCATGCAAATGCGGTTCTGGGTCTTTGGATACCCGGGTTGGATTGTTCATTGAGCGTTCGTTAAACGTCATCCGTGCGTTTGTTTGGAGACAGGGGCACTGGTTTGACCTTGTCTAAACGGCGGACCGCACCGCCTCACGGATCGCCCCGGACTCCACCAGCGCCGTGACCGCCGTGATGTCGTGATGCAGCTCGCGGTCCCGGTCCATGTGCGGAACCTTGCCGCGGATCAGCTCATACGCCGCCAGCACGCCCTTGCCGGGCTTCACCGGCTGACGGAAGTCCAGCGCCTGCGCCGCGACCAGCAGCTCAATCGCCAGACACGAACGCGCGAACTCAGACACCTGACGACCCTTGAGCGCCGCCGTCATGCCCATGGACACGTGATCCTCGCGGCCCGCGGAGGAGGGGATGGAGTCCACGGAGGCCGGGTGGCTCAGGATGCGCGACTCGGCCACCAGGGCCGCCGCCGTCACCTGCGCGATCATGAACCCGGAGTTCAACCCGGAGTTCTTCGCCAGGAACGCGGGCAGACCCGACAGGCTCGGGTTCACCATCTGCTCCACGCGGCGCTCGCTGATGCTCGACAGCTGCGTCAGTGCCATGGCCACCACGTCCATCGCCAGTGAGATGGGCTGACCGTGGAAGTTGCCTCCAGAGATGATGTTCCCCGTGTCCGGGAACACCAGCGGGTTGTCCGTCCCGCTGTTCACCTCCACCTCCAGGATGCGCCGCGCGAACGCCAATCCCTCTCGCGCCGAGCCGTGCACCTGCGGGATGCACCGCAGGCTGTACGGGTCCTGCACCTTGCTGCAATTGACGTGCGTCTCCACCAGCTCGCTGCCCTTCAGGATCCGGCGCAGGTGCTCCGCCACCGCCTTCTGTCCCGCGTGCGGGCGCACCGCGTGGATCTCCGGCAGGAACGGCTTGTGGCTGCCCAACAGGCCCTCCACCGTCATCGCTCCCGCGATGTCCGCCACGTCCGCGAGCATCTCCGCCCGCAGCTGCGTCAGCGTGCCCACCGCGCACATCGCCTGCGTGCCGTTGATCAGCGTCAGGCCTTCCTTCGCCTCCAGCACCACCGGCTTCAGACCCGCCTTCTCCAGCGCCTGCTTCGACGACATCCGCACGCCCTCGAAGAACGCCTCGCCCTCGCCAATCAGCACCAGCGCCAGGTGCGCCAGCGGGGCCAGGTCTCCGGACGCGCCCACGCTTCCCCGCTCGGGGACCACCGGCACCACGTCCTTGTTCAGCATGTCGATGGCCAGCTGAAGCGTCTCCATCCGGATGCCGCTGAAGCCCTTCGCCAGCACGTTGGCCCGGAGCAGCAAGAGCACGCGCGCCTCCGGCAGGGGCAGCGGATTCCCCACGCCACAGGCGTGCGACAGGATGAGGTTGCGCTGCAGGTCGCGCAGGTCCTTCCGGTCGATGCGCACCTCCGCCAGCGTGCCGAAGCCCGTGTTGATGCCGTAGGACGGCGTGTCGCCGGCCGCCACCCGGTCCACCAGCGCCCGGGAGGCCTGCACCCGCTGCGCGGCTTCGGGGGCGAGCTCCACCGTGACTTCGTGGCGGGAGACCTGGAGGATCTCCTCCAGCTTCAGGGTGTCACCATCGATGAGGAGGCGGGGGCGGGACATGTTCGGGCTACTCCGGATTAGCGGCTTGAAATCGTTGGGCCACGAAGGCTAGCGGATTCGCGGCAGGCAGGTTGAGGGCCCTTTACACCCAGGCCCCGGCGCCCATATAGCCTGCGCCCGTCCGTGCAGGGAGGTCGCAAACCTCGTGGCCCTCATCGTCCAGAAGTACGGCGGTACCTCGGTGGGTGACACCGAGCGCATGAAGAACGTCGCTCGCCGCTGCCTCGCCGCCCAGAAGGCCGGCCATGACGTCGTGGTGGTCGTCTCCGCGATGTCCGGTGAGACCAACCGCCTGCTCAAATTGGTGGCGCAGATCACCGACCGGCCGGACGAGCGCGAACAGGACGTCGTCGTCGCCACCGGCGAACAGGTGTCCATCGGGCTCGTCGCCATGGCCATCCATGCACAGGGCGGGAAGGCCGTGAGCTTCCTCGGCCACCAGGTGCGCATCGTCACCGACAGCACCTTCTCCAAGGCGCGCATCAAGAGCATCGACGCGGAGCCCATCCGCGCCGCGCTGAAGCAGGGGAGGATCGTCGTCGTCGCCGGCTTCCAGGGCGTGGACGAGACGGGCAGCGTCACAACGCTCGGCCGTGGTGGTTCCGACACAACGGGCGTCGCGCTGGCCGCCGCGCTCAAGGCCGACGCGTGTGAAATCTATACGGACGTCGACGGCGTCTACACCACCGACCCCAACGTGTGCCCGGCCGCGAAGAAGCTGGACCGCATCACCTACGAGGAGATGCTGGAGCTGGCCAGCCTGGGCGCCAAGGTGCTGCAGATCCGCTCGGTTGAATTCGCCATGAAGTACAAGGTGCCCCTGTGGGTGAAGTCTTCCTTCACCGAGGATCCGGGCACGCTCGTCTGTGAGGAGGACGCATCCATGGAGGACGTGCTGGTTCGAGGGGTCGCGTACGACCGGAACGAGGCGAAGATCACCGTGGTGGGCGTGCCGGATCAGCCGGGCACAGCGGCGAAGCTCTTCGGGGCGCTCGACGCGAAGCACATCGTGGTGGACCTCATCGTGCAGAACCCGTCCCGCGACGGGCGCACGGACGTCACCTTCACCGTCGCCAAGTCAGACTTCGCCAAGGCCCACGAGGTCGTGAAGCAGGCCGCGCAGGACGTGGGCGCCACCGGCATCGAGGTCGATGACGCCATCGCCAAGGTGTCCATCGTCGGCGTGGGCATGCGCAACCACTCGGGCGTGGCGGCGAAGATGTTCCAGACGCTCTCCCAGGAGGGCATCAACATCCAGCTCATCTCCACGTCGGAGATCAAGACCTCCTGCGTGATCCACACGAAGTACACGGAGCTGGCGGTGCGCGCGCTGCACACGGCCTTCGGGCTGGACGCGCCGCCCCCCGTGACGGCCAACCCCACCGTGTCGGAAGTGGACGCGCTGAAGGGGCAGAAGGCCTGAAGCGGTTCGGACGCACGTCCGCGCTCGCGGCGCTGTCCCTGGGGCTGCTCGCCCTGGGCTTCGTTGCCCGGGCGCGGTGGCCGGATTCGCGGCCCTCGCTCGACTGCCCGCCGGAGGCCGTGCGGCTGGACCCGGCGGGCCTGGCCACCTGTGGCCCGGGGGCGGTGCCCACGGGGGCACAGGCGCTCGCGCTGGGGCTCAAGCTGGACCTCAACGCCGCCTCCGAGTCCGAGCTGGCCCTGTTGCCCGGTGTGGGCCGTGACCTGGCCAAGCGGCTGGTGTCCGCCCGCGAGGAGCAGGGCCGGTTTTCGAGCTGGGAGGACGTGGACGCCGTGCCCGGTGTGGGCGCTGCCAAGTTGGAGACCCTCCGGGCAGCCACCGTGCTCGACGCGGCGGCGGCCAATGGGGGCGTGTGGTAAGCACGGCCGGTGCAGATCGCCTGCCCGCAATGCTCGATGCAGTACGTGCTGGATGCCCGACTCCTGCCGCCTGGCGGCGCTTCGGTGCAGTGCACGCGGTGTGGCCACGTGTTCAAGGCTTCGCCCACCGGTGTCATGGCTCCCGCGCCGAAGATTCCTCCGGCGGGTGGGGGAGACCGGGCGGGTGCGCAGTCATCCACGCAGATCTTCGGCGGTGAGGGCGCTTCCAGCCTGAAGTCCACGAACCTGTTCGCGGGTTCGACCACGGCCTCCGGATCCTTTGTTCCTCAGCCGACTCCGGCTTCGGGCGCGCTGACTTCGTCCGGCGTGATTCCTCCGCCCCCGTCCATCGCTCCGGTCGCGGCGCCGCCTCCCGCGACGTCCAGCACACTGCCTCCGGCCGCGATGGGCACGACGCGGGCCTTCGGGGCCGTGGGGACCGGAGAGGTGGCGCCACCCGCGGCGACGGCGGGGCAGGGGGCTGCCCCTGGGGCGACGACGCGCGCGTTCGGTGCTGTCGCAGCTTCGTCCTCGGGTTCGTTCCGCCTCGCGGAGCCGGGTGCTTCATCGCGTGGCCCGGAGGGTGTGGGAGCGACGCGTGCGTTTGGCGCGGTGTCGGATCCTCCGCCTTCTGGTGCCGCCGATGCGGGCATTGGGGCGACGCGTGCGTTTGGCGCGGTGTCGGACCCCGCGGCTGCCGGTTCGCTTGAAACCGGAGGCCTGGTCGAGGCCGGTGGTTCGGCGCACGCGTCCGCCTCCCGTTCGTTCGAGGACATCTCGCCTTCGGGCGACCCCGCGGATCCGTCGTGGTCGGCGACGGGCGGCTCACGCTCCAAGCTCGTTCCGGAAGGCCACGGCGACGCGCCCTGGGCGACCTCCGCTCCGACCGCGACGGTCTCCCTGCCCGGCGACGACGCGCCCTTCGCTCGCACCGAGCCCTCCAAGCCCGCGGCCTCGCCTTCCGGTGCATCGGTGCTCGGGGGCGGTCTGGACCGGCCCCTTGCTCCCCGGAAGTCCTCCGGCGAGCTGCCTCCGGAGCTGCTCGGGGCCTCCTCCCGCGCCGACTCCATCGTCATCGAGGACGGCAGCCGGCGTACCCCCTCGGTGAGCTGGGTGCTCCTCGGGCTCACGGTGCTCGCGGGCATCCTCCTGGCCGGGTACCTGGCGTATCCCGTCTTCCGCGACCGCAACGCGGCCATGCCCGAGCAGGCCGTGACGGAAAAAGACCTGGCTGTCGGCTCGCTGCGCCGTGATGACGCTCCCTCGCGCGAACAGGCCATCCAGGACCTCAAGGCCCTGGCCACCGCTCATCCGAAGTACGCCGAGGTCCAGGCCGAACTGGCGGTGGCCTACACCCTCCAGGTGTCAGACCTGCACGCCGAGCTCGACCGGCTGAACCTCCAGTCGGCCACGCTCAAGCGGCAGATCAACGAGGTCACCACCGCGAAGGCGTCACTGGGCTGGATGGCTGAGTCCAACGCGCTCCATGACGACCTGCGCGCGACCGAGCGCGAAATGCAGCCGCTGCGCACCGAAATCGCCGAGCGGCGCAAGGTGCTCGATGCGCTGATGGAGACCCTCCGGGCCGCTCCGGACGTGGAGCCCGCCGCCGCCGTCGCCGCGCGCCTCAAGGCCCAGGCCCTCTACGCGGCGGTGACGGGTTCCCCCAACGCCCTGGCCCTCGCGGAGCGCTTGCGTCAGGTGGAGCTCCCGCCGTCCTGGAGCATCCTCGCCCGCGCCGAATACGCCCTCAGCTCCGGCTCGCCCGACGCCACCGTCCAGGCCGTCGCGGAGGAGCTGCGAGCCCTGCGCGCGCAGGACCGCTACCTCTTCCGCGCCTTCGTCCTGGGGGCTCGGCTGGCCATCCGCCTGGGGGACCCGGACACCGCCCGGAAGCTGCTGGACGAAGTGGTGGCGCTCAACCCCAAGCACGACCTGGCCAGGCGCATGCTTGCCCAGACCGCTGCCTCCGAGCCCTCGCCCTGAAACGTTGACCGGATCACCTCCGTCTCACCCTGGAGAAACTCCAGTCTGTTCCGTGGGCTCGCTGGCTCCCTCGCCCTGAAGTCCCTCTAGACGCGCAGGCATGCACCTTGCTTCGTCCCTGGGCGTCGAGGACTCGGGGTTCGGAGGGTGGGTCGATGGCGGAGGTCTTCTTCTGGTGCGCGGCGCTGGCGCTCGTGCACACTTATTTTCTCTATCCCTTGAGCCTGTTCGCCCTGGAGGGCGCGGCCCAGGTCTTCCAGAACCTGCGCAAGATGCGCTCGGGTGAGGCCGCCAGGACGGACGTCAAGGCCGGAGCGTTGCCCTCGGTGAGTCTGGTGGTGGCCGCCTACAACGAGGCGGACTGCATCGAGTCCAAGCTGAAGAACAGCCTGGCGCTGGACTACCCGGCGGACCGCTTCGAGGTCGTCATCGGTTCGGACGGCTCCACGGACGGCACGGACGGCCTCGTGCAGAAGTGCACGGATCCTCGCGTGCGCCTGTCGCCCGCGGCTCGGGCCGGCAAGACGACGGTGCTCAACCGCTGCATCCCGTCCGCGCACGGCGACATCGTGCTGCTGTCGGATGCGAACACGATGATCGACGCGGACGCGGTGCGGAAGATCGTCCGCCACTTCGAGGATCCGGAGGTCGGCGCCGTCTGCGGCAAGCTGCGCCTCTACAACCCCACGAAGCAGGACTACGAGGAGAGCGCGTACTGGAGCTACGAGTCCCTCATCAAGATGTACGAGGGCCGGCGCGGCGCGGTGGTGGGGGCCAACGGCGGCCTCTACGCCATCCGGCGCTCGCTCTTCACGCAGCTGCCGCCGTCCACCATCGTGGATGACTTCGTGATTCCGCTGCGCATCCTGGAGAGCGGCTACAAGGTCGTCTACGAGGAGGGCGCCGTCGCTCACGAGGAGACGACGGAGGACTACGGCAAGGAGTTCGGCCGGCGCGCGCGCATCGCGGCGGGCAACTTCCAGAGCCTGCGCCTCGTGCCCGGGCTGCTGCTGCCCACCGCGGGCTTCGCCGCCTTCGCCTTCTGGTCGCACAAGCTCTTGCGCTGGTGCGCTCCCGCGCTGATGGCGCTGGCGCTCTTCGCCAACCTGTTCCTGCTCGACAGCCTGTTCTACCGCGTCACGCTGGGCGCGCAGCTGGGCTTCTACGCCATGGCGTACCTGGGCCGCTCCGGCGTCTTCAAGAGCGGAGCAGCGAAGAAGGCGACGTCCATCGCGTACTACTTCGTGACCATGAACGCGGCCATCGCCGTGGGCTTCTGGCGCTTCCTGCGCAACTCGCAGCGCGCCGCGTGGGACCGCACCGCCCGCGTGCCGACGTCCACGTCGACCTGACCTTCAACGAGTGATTTGGCAGTCCAGGCCCGCCGGTTCCTTCGCGGCGCTCCGGCTGGTTCCGGAAGCGCACGGATGGAATCGGCGGGCTTTCCTTTTTCAGCGGGCCGCCACCGCCATGGGCTTCGCCGGGCCGGAGGGCAGCACGCTGCCGAACGCGGCGAAGAGCTGGCCGGTGAGCACGTGCGGGTGACCGGGGCCGGGGCTTCGCAGCATGTCGTTGAGCACCTCGCCCGTCTTCGGATCGCGGGCCATGTGGGGCCGCGCCAGGTTCATCCGGTAGCGCACCACGCCGCGCTTCACCCGGTGGATGACGGTGACCGTGCCGTCCGCGTCCACGCCGTCCACCAGGCCCACGTGGGTGAGGCCGTCGTTGCGCCGGCCGTCGCGGTTCTGATCGTACGTCTCGCGGAAGAACACCAGGTCGCCCGGCACGGGGCGCCCGCTCGTGTACACGCGGCCGTTCGCCTGGGCGTAGCGGTACATCGCGGTGACGCCGTTGTCCCCGGGCTTGATCGTGCCCCGGAACTTCACGCCCGCCTGGGAGTAGGTGGCATCGATGAGCGCCGTGCAGTCCGCCGGGTAGCGCTTGCCGCTCACCTGCACCGACGGCTGCCCCACCAGGGCGCGCGCCGTGGCCAGCACCCGCTCGCGGGGAGTGCCCGAGGGGGCGGGGCTCGCGGCCGTCTGCTTCGCGGGCGTGACGCGCGCCTTCGCCGGGGCCTTCCTGGCCGGGGCCTTCGCTACCGCCTTGCTCGGGGCGGGGGACTTCGCGGGACGCTCGGCGGGGGCGCTCTCACGGACCGCCACCTCCTCGGACAGCGCGGCGCGCGGGAAGGCCGGCGGGGAGGCGGAGCGGTAGCGCACGGCATCCGATGCCACCCAGGCCCCCGTGGGGGAGCCCGTCGCACAGCCCGTCGTCATCGCCAGCATCGCCATCCATGCGCCCAGCTTCATGGCCACCTCGTCCTGTAGCGTCCTGGGACAGAGGCTCCCTCCGCTGGGGCGTGTAGGCAAGAAAACCACCCAGGCAACCGGGCGGAGCGGCTCGGGTTTTCGACCGGGGACGGGTGGGGTATTGCTGGAGGGGATGCCCACTTTCCGACGCGCCCTCGCCCTCGTGCTCCTGGCCACCGGTTGCTCGCACATGTCCTTCGAGAAGGCCAGCGAGCTGGACACCGTGCAGGCCTACCAGGACTTCCTGCGAGAGAACCCGGAGGATCCCGAGGCCACGACGGCCCAGGGGCGCATCGAGGGGCTGGAGTTCGACGAGGCGAAGCGGCTGCACTCGGTCATCGCCTACAAGCGCTTCCTGGAGACGTACCCGGACGCGCCGCAGCAGCAGCGGGCGAAGTCGCTGCTGGAGGGCCTGCGCTTCAACGCGGCGAAGGAAGCGGACACGGAGGCCGGGTGGCGGCAGTTCCTCGCCGAGCACCCCGACGGCGCCCACCGCGATGAGGCGCGCGCGAAGCTGCAGGCGGCGCAGGAGCGCGGCCTCCAGACGACCACGGACCTCAAGCGTGTGTCCCAGCTCCTCCAGGGCGAGGCCGCCGGCGCGCGCCGCGAGGAGCTGGAGCGCAAGCTGGACGACGAGTCCTTCGCCCAGGCCAAGGATGCAGGGAAGCTCTTCGCCTACCTGCGCGACTTCCCCGCGGGCGCGCACCGCGAGGAGGTCCGCGTCAGGCTGCTGGAGCTGGAGGTGGAGGGGCTGCTCGTCTCCGGGCTGGTGGACGAGGCCGAGGCGAAGGTGAAGGTCCACCCGCTGGGGCCGAAGCTGACGGGCTTCCCCACGCGCCTGGCCCGCGCCCGCGAGGAGCAGGGTGCCCTCGCCCGCACCGAGCCCGCCGCCCGCGCGATGCAGCCGGGCCACTACCTGCGCGACCTGGAGGATTTGAAGCGCGCGCTCGTGGCGCCGGATCCGCTGGACCGCTGGCAGGCGGCGGAGGAGCTGGGCCAGCACGTCTCCGTGCGCGCGGTGGATCCGCTGCTGGAGGCGCTGCGCACGGCGCGCAACCCGCTGATCCGCCAGAACGCGCTGACGTCGCTGCGCACGGTGCTCTCCGCGCTGCCCGCGCCCGTGGCCGGCTATGAAGTCGCCGTGCGGCTGGAGTCCCTGCGCGAGCGCGCCAGCAGCCCGGAGCTCTACATCACCGTGGCGGCGCTCCTGGACCTGAGCGGCCAGTTGGAGCAGGCCGCCAGCCAGTACCAGCGCGTCTATGAGTCCGGCGGCACGGATCCGGTGGTGCTCTGGCGCTGGGTGCAGCTGCGCGAGCAGCGCAAACAGGCGTTCTCCGCGGCGGTGGCGGCCCGGCAGCTCGCGGTGTGGGCCCAGACGACCGCGCGCGAGGAACTCGTGTCGGCGGAGGGTGGGGTGCCCCTGGCGTCGGCCCGCCAGCTCTGCGCGGCGGTGGTGGACGCGCGCTTCGCGGCCCAGGCCATCGCCCGGGTCCGCAACGAGAAGACGGAGTTCCCCGAGGACATGGCCACCTTCGAGCGCACCGCCCAGGACGCCGTGCGCCTGGCCGAGGCGAAGCTCGCGGACGCGGAGCTGCTCCTGCGCCAGCAGCGCCCCGGCGTGCGCACCTGCGCGGATCAACAGGTCGCCGAGCGCCTGTCGCAGGGCGTGAAGGAGCGCACCCAGGCGCTCCAGCAGGCGTCGAGCGCGAAGCTGCCCAAGCCCGTGGGCACGCTCCTCCTGGAGCTGGCCCGCGAGAGAGATCCCTCCCCGGAGGTTCGCGCCGCAGCGGCCTCCCGGTTGGCTGGATCCACCCCTCCCTGAGACGGACTGGCGGACCGGACGGCGGCAGTTAGAGTCCCAGCCCCCCATGGCCGCCCC
>NZ_RAVY01000232.1:0-14114 GCF_003611625.1 Corallococcus sp. CA054B | reverse complement strand
GGCCGGAACGACGGCGGAGCTCTCCGAGGAGAGGCTCACCGCGGGCTCATCGGGGGGCTCGGCGGGGTCCACGTAGACGAAGCGGGTGGCGCCAATCTCCAACTCGTCGCCGTCCTTGAGCGCCTTGCGGTTCACCCGCTTCTTGTTGACCTTGATGCCGTTGCGGCTGCCCAGGTCCTCCACGTGCGTGCCGGACCAGTCGCGGCGCACCTTGGCGTGCTTGCGGGAGACGAGGTCGTCCTTGAGGATGACGTCGGCTTCCTTCTCGTCGCGGCCGAAGACGTGCTCCTGGGCCTCGGAGATTTCGATGCGCTGGCCCTCGCGCGGGCCGTTCATGTAGCGCAGGAAGCGCTCCTCGCCGCCGGCGAGCCCGCGCATCGCGTCCTTCAAGATGCCGCGCGCGAGGAAGGACGTCTTGTCGCTGACGTCCGGAGCGATCTCGACGACCTTGTCGAAGCGGACGTCGTACTGCGCGATGGCGATGACGTCGCCGTTGCGCAGCAGTTCCTTCTCACCCTTGGGGAGCGACTTGCCGTTGATCTTCGTGCCGTAGGCGCTGCCCAGGTCCTCCAGGAAGTAGAGCGTGCCCTCCTGGATGATGCGCGCGTGGTTGCGCGACACCGCCTGCTGCGGGAGCACCACCTGGCAGGTCTTGTCCCGCCCCAGGGTGATGACGGAGTCGTCGAGGACGACCTCTTTGCCCGAGGCGCCTCCGGCCTCGCTGCGCTGTGTGACGGTCAGACGGACGCTCATCGCGTGTGTCGCTACCCCAAGGGACGGCTAGAACGAGTCGTTGGCGAGGAATCTCTCACACGTCGTGTACTCGGTGGGGAATTCCTCGGAGGTTCCAAACTTCATGAAGTTCTTGCACGCCGTCTGAGCGCTCTTCTGCTTTTGCGCGTCGTTGAAGAGCTGGAAGAGGCCGAAGTGACAGGGCGCGAACTTGGCGTCCAGCTTCACGCACTTGCGGTAGGCGTTCTCCTCCTCCGTGAGCAGGCCCTTCTCGCGGTACTGGCGCGCGAGCAGGTACATGGCCGGGGCGCTGTTCTCCGCCGTCTGGGTGTCCTTCAGCTCCTTGAGGGCGGAGTCGGTGAGGGCCACCTTGCGCTGGGCGACGGCGAGGTTGTTGAGGCAGCTGGAGTTCTTCTCATCCAGGCGGGCACAGTTGCCGAAGGCCTCGCGGGCCTCCGCGAAGCGGCTCTGCTCCATCAGCACCGTGCCCAGGTCGTGCCACACCTCCGCGGAGTCCGGGGTGAGCTGGGCGGCCTGGGAGATGTGCTCGAAGGCGCTCTCCAGGTCCTTGGCCTCGTAGGCCATGATGCCGAGGTTGTGGTGGGCGTTGGCCACGTTGGGGTTGACCGCGAGCAGCGTGTCGAACTCCTTCTTGGCCTCCTTCGTCTTGCCCATCTTCATGAAGGTGAGGCCCAGGTCGTAGCGCGACTCCAGGTTGTCCGGGTTCACCTGCAGGGCGCGCTTGAAGTTGTCGTGGGCCTTTCCGTAGGCGCCTTCCTCCAGGTAGAGGACGCCCAGGTTCTGGTAGGCCTGCAGGTGCTCCTGGTTGAAGCGCAGGGCCTTGATGAAGAAGTCCTTCGCCTTGCCCTTGTTGCCCGAGTACATGGCGATGAGGCCCTTGTTGGCCCACAGGTCCGCGTACTGGGGGGAGAACTCCAGGCCCAGGTTGCAGTAGGTCTCCGCCTTCTGCAGGTCCCCGTTGGCCATCTCCTGCGCGCACAGCTCATTGTTGATGAGCGCCCGTTCATGCGGGGGCGGCGTGCTGAGGCAGGCGGTGGTGGTGAGGGAGGCGGCGGCGGTCAGCGTGAGGACAAGGCGAAGACGCATGGCGGGCCGAGTGTAGGAGAGCGGCCCCCCGCGAGGCAACGCCGTGCTGCCGCCGAATCAGCGCTGTTTTCCAGGGGTTAGGCCGGCTGTAGAGTGCGCCGCCATGCGTACCTACCTTTGTGCTTTCGGCTTGCTCGCTGCCCTGCTGGGCGCGGCTCCTGCTCACGCGCAGTTCTCCAACCGGAGTCTGGGCCTGTCGGTGGGCTACATGGACTTCAAGGAGACCGCGGGACTCGCGGGCACGCCGTTCATCGGTCTGGAGGGAAGCCTCTACATCGAGAACGGCTTCGAGGTCGTCTCGCTGTCGAAGCTGATGTTCCCCAAGGACACCTACGCCTCGCCGGAGAAGCGCGTGGTGGGCCTGGCTCCGTCGCTGGGCATCCGCTACCTGCTGCTGGAGGAGTCCATCCGCCCGTACATCGGCACGGACGTGAGCTACCTCATCGTCTTCAAGGACAGCATCAGCAACTTCGTGGGCATCGGGCCCAACGCGGGCGTGGACTTCTTCCTCAGCGACTCGGTGAGCCTGGGCGTGCGCGCGCAGTACAACTTCTACATCGCGCTCAACGAGGATACGCAGACGTCGCTGACGGGCTCCGTGGGCCTGGCGACGTACTTCTAGGTCCGGACGTGGGCCGCCCCGGGCGTGACGCCGGGGCGGGCAGCAGGGCGGCGGCGACGAGCAGCGTCCACTTCTCGTCCGAGAGGTGGGCCGGCTTCTCCATGGCGAGCGAGTCCTGGAGCCGGGCGCCCAGCGCGGAGAACAGCGTGAGCCGGGCCTCCAGCCGCAGCTCCTCGCGGCGCAGGGCGGCGGAGAGCACCAGCTCCCGCTCCTCGGTGGACAGCCGCTTCACGCGCGAGACGAACAGCGGATCCGCCAGCAGGCCCTCCTCGCCGCGCGTCTCGATGGCGGAGGGCACCTTGAGGCGCCGCTCGCGCACGACGATGGTGCCGGCCAGGAGGTCCCCCAGCCGCTGGTGCGAGCGCGACACGAGCGCGACCGAGCCGCCCACGAGGTAGAGCAGCGGCAGCCGGTCCACCACGCGCGCCAGGTTGCGCAGGGCCGCGTGGTAGAAGCCGATGCGCACGCCGCTCTCCTGGATGACCCGCAGGGACATCACGCGCTTGCCCACCGTCTGGCCCGCCCACACGGTCTCCAGCGTGATGCCGTAGCCCCAGTCCACCAGGAAGTAGACGACGATGCCCAGCGCGCTGGCGAACCCCGGGAACGCGGCCATGGCCACCTGGAACACCAGCAGCACCACCGTCGTGGCGACGCCGACGATGAGCGCGTCGATGAGCCACGCGAGGAAGCGCGCGTACACCCCCGCCAGCGTGAAGCGGAACTCCACGTACTCCGGGGTCAGCACCGTGTGGGTGCCGTCGAGCAGGGTGTCGGGGGTGGACGTCACGGCGCCGGAGTGTACGCCACGCGGCCCGGGTTCCGTGGGGGCTCCCAGGAGTGTCTTTCCGTAGGGGCCTCAAGGACCCCCAGTCCGGAGTCCGGCGCTGAACGCCGGGCAGGCGGGCGGCCGGCTGCGACGGGAGGGTGGCTGCCGCCAGGACCTGAAGAGTGGTATTCGTGAATAGCGGGCTCCACGCTATCCTGTCCGCACTCCCGCGCCCGTGGCCCCTTCTGAACCCTCATCCTGGAACCGCCGCGTCCTGCCGGCGGGTGCGTTCCAGTTCGCGCTCATCGCTGGGGTGACGCAGCTCAAGACGTCCGCGAACGCGCTGGTGTTGTCGCGCTTCGAGTCCCAGGCGCTGCCGTACCTCTACCTGCTGGGTGCGTTGATGACGGCGTCGCTGACGCTGTTGCCTCGCGCCCGGCCGGACGCGCCCACGGAGTCCCCGGGCATCCTCACCGGGGTGGGCGGGGTGCTGGCGCTGGGGCTGGCGGCGGCGCTGTCCGCGGGGCAGCGCATGCCGGCGCTGGCGCTGTACCTGTTCGCGGACTGCTTCAGCACGTTCGTGTCGTTCCGCTTCTGGGGCCGCATGGCGTCCGCGTTCGACGCGCGCGAGGCACGGCGGGCCTTCACCGTGCTCAACGGCTTTGGCATGGGCGGCGGCATCGCGGGCGGTCTGCTGGTGCAGGCGCTGGCGGTGCGGCTGGGCACGCCCGCGGTGGTGGTGAGCGGCGCGGTGAGCCTGCTGGCCGCGGGCGCCATCTTCCACCACCTGCACAAGGCGGAGCCGGCGCCGCCCCCGCGCACGCGCTCGCTGCAGGCGTGGTTCCCGGCGTGGAGCTACCTGGGGCAGAGCCCCTACGCGCAGGTGCTGGCGGCGCTGGGCATCGCGTTCGCGGTGCTGTCGTCCTTCGTGGACTACCTCTTCCGCCTGCGCGTGGAGGGCACGCTGAGCGAGGACGGGCTGGCGGCGCTGTTCGGCTCGCTGCAGCTGTGGATTGGCCTGTTCTGCGTGGCGTTCCAACTGCTCGTGGCGGAGCGGTTGCTCAAGCGCATGGGCCTGCTCATGTACCTGGCGCTGGTGCCGCTGGTGCTCGCGCCGCTGGCGGGCGCCACGCTGGCCACCGGGCAGCTGTGGCCGGTGCACCTGTTGCGGCTGGTGGAGACGGCGGTGAGCTACTCCATCCTGCCGGTGGGCATCCAGCTGCTCTACGCGGCCGTGCCGGACGAGCAGCGCGAGGGGCTGCGGAGCGCGGTGGACGGCCTTCTGCGCAAGGGCGGCGTGGTGCTGGCGGGCCTGCTGCTCATCGGCGCGGGCCGGGGCGCCAACGGCATCACCATGGCGGTGGCGGTGGTGGCGCTGTGCGCCGCGCTGGGCCTGCTGCTCGTGCGCCTCAAGCCCGCGTACCTCACGGCGCTGGGCGAGCAGGTGGGCGCGCACGAAGAGGAAGAGGTGGAGCTGGGCGGCGAGGCGCAGAAGCTGCTGGTGGAGGCGCTGGGCGCGCCCACGCCGGAGCGGGTGCTGCGCGCGGTGGACATGCTGGAGCAGGCGGAGGCCGCGCCCCTGCGGCAGCACCTGGCCTCGCTCCTCTCCCATCCCCACGAGCGCGTGCAGGAGCGCGGCGTGACGCTGGCCCTGTCCATGGAGGCGCGGGAGCTGGCGCCCATGCTGGAGCGGCTGGTGGAGGAGGGCCCCCGGCGCCCTCGCGACCAGGCCGTGTGGGCCCTGGCGCGGCTGTCCCCGGAGCGCGCGGAGCGGCTCCTGCCGCCGCTGCTCACCAGCCCCGACGTGGGCCTGCGCTGCGCGGCGATTGGCGCGCTGATGCGCACGCAGGGCAACTCCGCGGCGCTGGAGTCCCTGCGCGAGTTGCTGGCGAAGGGCGACCACGCGCCCGTGGCCGAGCGGCGCGAGGTGGCGCGGCTGTTGGGCAGGCTGAAGGACCCTCGCTTCGCGGGGCCGCTGTCGCTCTACCTGGAGGACATGGACATCTCCGTGCGGCGCGTGGCGCTGACGGCGGTGGGCGAGGGCGGCTACGTGGAGCTGGCGCCGCGCCTGTTGCCGTTCCTCGGCTGGCGCGAGGAGCGTCCGGCCGCGCGCGAGTCGCTGGTGCTGCTGGGCGACGCGGTGACGCCGCTATTGGAGCTGCAGCTCAACAACAAGGCCGCGCCGCTGGCCATGCGGATGCAACTGCCTCGCGTGCTGCGAGGCATCGGTTCGTCCGCGGCGCTCAACGCGCTGCTGTTCTCCAACGTGCGCGACGACGCGGCGCTGCACTTCCGCATCGGCGCGCAGCTGTCGCGTCTGCGTGAAGAGCAGCCGGATCATCCGGTGGACGTGGACCGCATCCACGAGGCGCTGGGCCGCCGCCGCGACACGTACCGCCAGCTGGTGGGAGCCTTCCGCGACGTGCAGGCGGCGCTGGGGCCCCAGTCGCTGCTCACCCGCGCGGTGGGCGACCGGTTGGATCAGGCGCTGGAGCTGTCGTTCTTCCTGCTGGGACTCCTGCACCCGCCGCAGGCCATGCGCCGCATCCACCAGCACCTGGTGGGCACCGATTCGCGCCGTCGCGCCTATGCGTTGGAGCTGCTGGAGAACCTGGTGGCGCAGGAGGAGCGCGAGCTGGTGATGGAGCAGGTGGAGGCCCACCACCGCGAGCTGCCGCCTGGAGCGCCGGGCCGGCTGTGGCGGCGGCTGGCGGGGCTCGTGCAGAGTGAGGACCTGGTGCTGCGCGCGTGCGCCCGCCACGTGGCGCGGGTGAACGGCCTGGACGTGCTCCCGCAGGAGGGTGACATGAGCGATACCATCGTCCAACGGATGTTCGCCCTGGAGGGCGTGAGCGTCTTCTCGCAGAGCGACGTGGACGACATCGCCGCCATCGCGGAGGTGGCGCGCGAGGCGTCCTACAAGGCGGGCCAGCGGCTCTACAGCCAGGGCGACCCGGGCGACGCGCTCTACGTCATCGTCGAGGGCGCGGTGGACGCGTTCCGCAACGGCGAGCACGTGCTGCGCTTCCAGGCGAAGGAGGCCATTGGCGAGGTGAGCCTGCTCGACGGCGCGCCCCGGCCCACGGACATGGTGGCCGCGGTGGACTCGCGCGTGCTCGTCATCGACCGGCGCGACTTCCTGGATCTGCTCGCGGACCGGCCGGAGCTGCTCACGGGCTTCTTCCGCTCCGTGAGCCAGCAGCTCCAGAGCGTCATCGACCTGCCCGCGCGCCGTGAGGAGGGCCAGCGGCTGGAGCTGGGCGCCCCCCAGCAGCCCCAGGCGCCGCTGGAGGGCATTGGCGGCCTGCCGCCCGAAGGCAACGCGCCCTCGGACGTGTGAGTCAGTCCCCCGCGCCGTGCCCGGGCGGGGCTTCCCCGCTCTTGAGCGCGGGCGGCTGCACCGGGTCCAGGCCCAGGAGGTGCGCCGAGGCCACCGGGATGAACGGCCGCGTGAAGCAGCGGAACGGCGGGATGCTGCCCAAGAACCGCGTGAAGGCGAGCCCCGCGAAGACCCACGGCTGACGCTCCACCGCGGCGATGGGCGCGGCGACGTCTTCCGCCCGGCGGCCCAGGCGTGCCACGTAGTTGCGCAGGGGCCACCCGTGCAGAACGGGCAGCGCGCTCCAGGCGCGCACGAACCAGGGCGGGCGCGTGACGGGGGCCAGCCACGCGCGGTCGCTCTTGGCGGCGGTGAAGACGAGGAGCCACCAGAAGCCCCAGGCGCCGCTGAGGAGGGTGAACGAGCGCGGGACCCAGCACAGGGGGATGCAGAGCAGGAGGATGGCGGGCATCCCCATCACGAACAGCAGGAAGGCCCTCCAGCGGCGCTGGAGCTTGGCGCGCAACCAGGGGACGTTGAGGCGCACGCGCGGGGTGATTTCAGGGTCCTCGGGCGGCACGCCGGTGGCGAGGCTGGCCTCGCGGGAGATGACCGTGTGGTAGTCGCGCGACAGGGCGACGACGATCCACTGCACCGCGCTCAGCGAGCCGAAGAAGAGCGCCCAGAACTCCCAGCTGCCCAGGAAGAAGATGCCGTTGCGCACCGTGGGGGCGTCGATGTTGAAGCCCTCTTTCTGGGGCTCCTTCTGGATGCGCGGGCCCTTCGCGTTCGCCTCCGGGACGTCCCGGAGGGCCTCTTCCACCTCCGCGCGGATGATGGCGGAGAGCTGGTCGCCCAGGGAGTCCTCCACGTCCTCGGTTCCGCTCGCGGTCTCGCTGGCGCTCCGCGCGGAGCCGGCCTCCTGTTCGGCCGCCGCGTGCTCCTCCTTCGCATCCTCGGAGGCAGCGGCGGCTTCATCCGCCGCGCCCTCGGCGGCGGTGGCGGCTTCCCTCGGAGGAAGGTCGCCGGCCTTGCCCGCGTTGACGGCTTCTTCGATGAGCGCGGTGAGCGCCTGCTTCATCGCGGCCGGATCGCCCTTCGCGGACTCCAGCTCCTTCGCCCGCTGTTCGATACGGGCCTGCGCCTGCTCACGCGCGGCCCGGGCCTCGGGCGTATCGCGCCGCTGCTCCTCCTGCTCCTCCTGCTTGTCCTGCTCGTGGTCTTTGAACTCGTTGAACGCCCACCCCGCGGCGATGGCCAGTAGGAACGCGGTCTGGAGCGCGGTCACCTGCACGTAGGTGGCGCGGACCGCGGGGCTCGCGAGCGTGACGCGGGCGATGTGGAAGGGCAGGGCCGCCCCGTAGAAGAACTGGCGGATGCGGCCCTTGGGCAGGTGGCCCTTCGTGGACTGGAAGTGCTCGGCGCCACCCCGGACCTCGCCCCACAACTCCGAGGCGAAGTTCCGGCCCCGGGAGGCCCCTTGCCCGCTGGGAGACCCGACGTCCTTCTCCTCCTGTAAAGGCTTGAAATCCTTGCCTTTCATGCCCGTCATTGCGTCACGCTACCACGTCGGGGATGTGCTAAAGGCCCGGCCGTGAACCCGAACCCTCTCTCGCTGCGTCCCTTCCGTCGTCCTTCCCGCCAGCTCACGCTGTCGTCCGGCGCGCTGGTCCTCGCCCTGGGAGCCCTCGCGGGTTGTGAGAAGACTCCCCCGCCGGCTCCGGCCACGCCGCCTCCCGCGGCCGAGGCCGCGAAGCCCGCCGTGCCCAACGAGGTGACGGTGCTCGTCACCGGCAGCGCCCGTGGCCAGCTGTTGCCCGTCGAGGGCAAGGGCGGCGCCGCGGAGCTGATGGGCCGCTGGGTGAATGAGGAGAAGCACTGTGCCGGTCCGCTGAAGGACGGCCAGGCGACCTGCCCGGATGCCGGCACGCTCGCCCTGACGACGGGCGACCTGTGGACGGGCCCGGCCATCTCCTCCTTCTTCCTGGGTGCTCCGACGGCTGAAGTGATGGGGCACATGGGCTTTGCGGCTTCTGCTCTGGGCAACCACGAGCTGTCGTACGCCAAGGATTCCTTCCTGAAGAACCGCACGGCCGGGGGCTTCCCCTTCCTGGCCGCGAACCTGAAGGTGACGGACGCGGCGCTGGCGAAGGACCTGTCCATGCCCGCGTTCCAGGTCTACGAGCGGCGGGGCCTGAAGATTGCGGTGGTGGGCCTCACCTCGCAGAAGACGGTCCGCACGGCGATGTCCGGCCGCGCGGAGGGCCTGGAGGTCATCCCCAACGAGGACGCGCTGAACACGGCCGTTCCGGAGGCGCGCAAGGCGGGCGCGGACGTGGTGGTGATTGTCGCGGACCAGTGCCCCACGGACCTGCAGCCGGTGCTGGCGAAGCACGCGGACTGGAAGGTGTCGCTGGTGGCCGGTGGCCGCTGCGGCACGGACGCCCCGGGCGTGAAGACGGAAGGTGACACCACCTACGCGTCGCTGGGCCGCGGCTTTGATTCGTACCTGCGCGCGCAGCTGAAGTTCGACCCGTCGAAGGCGGCGGGCCAGAAGCTGACAGGCGTGGACACGAAGGTCGTCGAGGTCGCGGGCGGCACGCCGGACGCGGAGACGGCGAAGCGCATCGCGGAGTGGCAGGCGAAGGTGGATCAGGCGCTGGGCCGGAAGATCGGCTTCACCAAGACGGGCATCCCGAATGACTCGCCGCTGATGGCGAAGTGGGTGGCGGGCGCGGTGCGCACGCAGCTCAACACGGACGGCGCCATCCTCAACAAGGGCGGCATCCGCAATGGCCTGGCCAAGGGTGAGGTGACGCTGGGCAGCGTGTACTCGGCGATGCCGTTCGAGAACTCGCTGCTCACCGTGAAGCTCAAGGGCGAGGACCTGGCCAAGCAGCTGGCGAACCCGGACGCGCTCGTGGCCGGCTTCACCCCGGCGGGCAAGGGCAAGTTCAAGGACGCCCAGGGCAAGCCGCTGGATCCGAAGAAGGAGTACACGATCGCCACGGTGGAGTACCTGTACTTCGGCGGCGACGGCTTCGACTTCGAGAAGCTGGACACGGACCCGGCGGAGACGGGCATGGCGTGGCAGACGCCGGTCGTCGAGTGGACGGAGGCCCAGGCCTCCACCGAGGCGAAGCCGCTGGAGAAGTTCATCAAGTAGCGCTTCCGTGGTCCTGAAGCACCGGGGCGCCGGAGTCCTCCCTCGAAACGGGGAGGGCGGCCGGCGCCTCGCCGTTTCCGGGGCTCGGTTAGAGTGGGCCCATGGAGATGGCGGAGTTCATCGAGACGCGGCGTCCACGCTGGCAGCAGCTGGAGTCGCTGCTGGACAAGTCCGAGGGCGAGGGGCTGCGCAAGCTGAGCCTGGACGAGGCCCGCTCGTTGGGGAAGCTGTACCGCGCCGTCTCCAGTGACCTGTTGTGGGTGCGCGCGCGCAGCGGCTCCGCGGACGTGAGCGCGTACCTCAACGACCTGGTGGGCCGCGCGTACGCGCTGACGTACCCGGGCAGCCGGCCCCGGTTCGCGGACGTGTGGGCCTTCGTGGCGCGCGGCTTCCCGGCGCTCCTGCACCACGAGTGGCGCATGTACGTGGCGTCGGTGCTGCTGTTCCTGGCGGGCGCGGGCTTCGGCTACGTGGGCATGGTGGTGGAGCCGGACGCCGCGCACTACCTGGTGCCCGAGCAGCACGTGAGCCTGGACCCTGTGAAGCGCGCTGCTGACGAGGCCGCGGGCAAGGGCATGACGGTGGAGGAGCAGGCCCAGTTCACGACGTCCCTCTTCACGCACAACATCCAGGTGGCGTTCCTGGCGTTCGCGCTGGGCGTCACGCTGGGGCTGGGCACGGCGGTGATGCTGTTCGTCAACGGCCTGTTCCTGGGGGCGCTCGCGCAGGTGTACGCGGCGAAGGGGATGGCGGGGTGGTTCTGGGCGTGGATCCTCCCGCATGGCATCCCGGAGATTTCAGCCATCTGCATCGCGGGCGCGGCGGGGCTGGTCATCGCGCGGGGCATGGTGGCGCCGGGTGGGTTGTCTCGCGGGCAGGCGCTGCGCAAGGAGGCGGTGACGGCGGTGAAGATGCTGTTCGGCACGCTGGTGCTGTTCGTGCTCGCGGGCTTCATCGAAGGCACCGTGTCGCAGATCCATCCGCCGAAGCTGTCGGTGGCCTTCAAGGTCGGCTTCGCGCTCACGGTGGGGACGGGCGTCTACGCGTACCTGCTGTCGGACTGGATGCGTGGCCGGCGCAAGGATGCGCGTGCGACGGCGGAGCTGGCGGGATGAGCGGGCCGGACCTGGCCGTGCCTCCGCTGCCGAGCGAGCCGGAGGTGCTGATTGAGTGCCCACGCTTCTCCATGGTGAAGCGGCGCGCGGATGGCTCCGTGGACTTCGTGTCGCCGCTGCCGTGTCCGTACAACTACGGCTCCATTCCGGGCCTGCTGTCGGATGACGGGGATCCGCTGGACGCGGTGGTGCTGGGGCCTCGGCTGTCGCAGGGGCAGCGCGTGCGCGTGCCGGTGGTGGCCGTGCTGGGCTTCATTGACGCGGGGAAGGGCGACCCGAAGGTGGTGTGCGGGACGCATCCGATGACGCCCTCGGAGCGCGCGGGCCTGGAGCGCTTCTTCCGCGTCTACGCCCTGTTCAAGCGGGGCCTGCACCGTGTGCGTGGTGACGTGCCTGACACGCGCTTCGTGGGCTGGCTGCGCGAAGGGCCCTAGGCCCGGCTCAGGGCCTTCGTCATCTTCAGGACGCGGTTCCAGCGGAGGCCCTGCTCGATGGGGCCCACCCATTGCTCCGGTTGGAAGCCCACGCGGGTCCAGAAGCGGCGCGCGACCTCGTTGTGCTCCACCACCGCCACGCGCAGCAGCCTGCCGCCGTTCGCGCGCACGTAGCCTTCGTAGGCGTTCAGCACGGCCTCGCCCCGGCCGTGGCCTCGGGCCTCTGGCGCGAGGAGCAGCAGGCCGAGGTACCACTCACCCTGCGCCGGGAAGTCGCGCAGCGCTTCGATCATTCCCGCGAGGCCTCCTTGCGCGTCGCGAAGCGCGAAGAGATGGCCCTGGCCGGGCACGAGCGTGGGGGGGCGTTCGCGGGGGATGTTCCGGGCCTGATCCGGGAGCGCGGGACGGCCGTAGGCGAGCTGGTGGTAGTCCTCGCAGCGGTCGAGGAGCGGTTGCAGGACGTGCGTGTCGTTGTCCTCGACGGGGACCGCCGTGAAGTCCGCCGTCTGGAATGCCGCCCGGATCATGTGGCTCCCTAGAGGACGCCGCGCGCCTTGATGTCGAGGTACCGATTCACGGCCGCGAGGCTCAGTTCATCCGGTGCGACGTCCAGCATCTGCACGCCGCCCTTGCTCACGCGGGCCTTGAGCACCTCCCGGTCCGTGAGCAGCTCCGACGCCACCGCGTGCTGGAACGCCTCCTCCGGTCCTGAAGGCGGCGTGCGCAGCAGCTTCTGGAGCGCCGTGTCCTTCACGGACAGGCACAGCGGGACGTGGCGGCGGGCCAGCCGGTGCAGCGGGGCCACCAGCGTTCCGGCCTGCTCCTCGTCCAGGAAGTCCGTGAAGACGCACAGCAGGCTGCGCCGGTTGAGGCGCACGTTCAGCTCCTTGAAGAGCGCCAGGTAGTCCACGTACGTGAGGCTGGGCGTCGCGGAGTAGAGCGTGTCCACCAGCTTGCGGTACTGGCCCCGGCCCGCGGCGGGCGGCAGGTAGGCCTTCACTCCGTCCGCGAAGAGCGCCAGGCCCACGCGGTCCCCGTTGCGGATGGCCACGAAGGCGAGGAACAGCGCCGCGTTCACCGCGTGATCCAACTTGGTGAGGCCGTCCACCTGGGCCGCCATGGAGCGCCCCGCGTCCACGCAGATGATCAGCGCCTGCGAGCGCTCCGACTCCAGCACCCGCGTCACCGGCTTGCCCCGGCGCGCGGTGGCCTTCCAGTCCACGTCGCGCACGCTGTCGCCCTGGGCATAGTCGCGCAGGCGCGCGAACTCACTGCCCTGGCCGTCGCGCCGCAGCTGCCTCAGGCCCAGGTTCACCAGGTCCAGCGCCGCGCCGGACAACAGCAGCCGCCGGGCTCCTCGCAGGTCCGGGTACACCGACACCGAGCGTTCAGCCGGGAAGGTGCGCTCGTGCGACATGAGCCCCAGCGGTCCGCGCACGCGCACGTGCACGGCGCCGAAGCTGAACTTGCCGCGCTTCGCGGGCGTGGCCCGGTACACCCACTGCGTCTGGCTGTCCGGCGTGAGGCGCAGCGTGGCCTCCGAGGGCTCCGTGGTGAACGACGGCGGCGCGTCGTCCTTCACGCGCACCTCCACCGTGCCTCCGCCCCGGTGCACCAGCCGCAGCTCGACGCGATTGGCCACGCCCACGTTGAGGCGCTCCGGCAGCTTGCGCTCCACCTCCAGCCGCACGCGGCGGGCCTGGAAGAAGTCGAACGCGGCCAGCGCCACGGCCAGCGCGTCCAGCGCCAGCACCGCGCCGCCCAGGCCCGGGAAGAAGCCCGCCAGCGCCATGGGCAGCGCGAGCAGGGCAAGCAGCCCCCACAGGCGCTCGGAGGGAATCACCGGGGGACCTCGACGCCCTGGACCACCTCGCGCAGCACGTCCGCGGACGTGGCTCCGTCCAACTCCGCGTCCGGCGACAGGAGCAGGCGGTGGCGCAGCACCGGGCCCACCAGGAAGCGCACGTCGTCCGGAGTCACGAAGTCGCGGCCCCTGAGCGCCGCCAGTGCCTTCGACGCGAGCAGCAGGTGCACGCCCGCGCGCGGCCCCGCGCCCAGCCGGATGTTGGGCGAACTTCGCGTCGCGGCCACCAGCTTGCGGATGTAACCCAGGACCGGCGGCTCCACGTTCACCGTGTTGAGCGCCGCGCGCGTCTGGAGCAGGTCGTCCTTCGTCACCGCCGCGTTCACGCCCGCGCGCGCCAGGTCGCCCGAGTCGAAGCCCCGGTGCACGGACTCGAGGATGGCGTCCTCCTCCTCCGGCGCGGGGTAGCCCACGTCGATCTTCAGGAGGAAGCGGTCCAGCTGCGCCTCGGGGAGTGGGTACGTGCCTTCCGACTCCACCGGGTTCTGCGTGGCGAACACCGTGAACATGGGCGACAGCTGGAGGTTGCGGCCTTCGAGCGACACGGCGCGCTCCTGCATGGCCTCCAGCAGCGCGGACTGCGTCTTCGCGGGGGCGCGGTTGATTTCGTCCGCCAGCAGCAGGTCCGTGAAGATGGGGCCTCGCGCGAGCACGAAGGCCTGGGACTTCAGGTCGAAGACGCTGGTGCCCAGGATGTCCGCGGGCATCAGGTCCGGCGTGAACTGGATGCGCTTGAAGTCCGCGCCCACGCTGCGCGACAGCGCCTTGGCCATCAGCGTCTTGGCCACGCCGGGCACGCCCTCCAGCAGGATGTGCCCACCAGCCACGAGCCCGCAGAGCATCAGCTCCAGCGGTTCGTCCTGCCCGACCACGGCCTTGCGCACCTCCGCGAGGACGCCCTCGCGGATGGCGTTCGCGGACCGCACGGCGTTGCCGGTGTCCGGGAAGGGAGGAGGGGAGAAGGGCGCGTTCATGGGGTTCCGGGG
>NZ_RAVY01000231.1:0-14142 GCF_003611625.1 Corallococcus sp. CA054B | reverse complement strand
GGGTTGCCGGGTGGGGCCGTCTCGCGAGGGTCGCTACTTTGAGGGCGGGAGGTCGCGCTCCTGCCCCGCGACACGCCTGCTCATGGACCTCTACAGCGCCGCCAGGCGGATGGCCCGCCCCTTCCGGTTCACCAACCCGGCGTCCTACCGGGAGGTCCCCCTGGCGGGCCGCGGGGTGATTGGCGATGGAAGCTCCTGCGCGCTCGTCCGGCCGGACGGTGTCATCGACTGGCTCTGCTTCCCGCGCTTCGACAGCCCGAGCGTCTTCGCGGGCATCCTCGATGACGAGAAGGGTGGCATCACCGGCATCACCCCCGTCGTGTGGCCCTTCGAGAGCCTGCAGCGTTACGACCCGGACACCAACGTCCTGGAGACGCTGTTCCGCTTCGAGCGCAAGGGGGCCATCCGCATCATCGACTACATGCCGTGGACCAACGACCCGCGCTCCAACGTTCACGAGGTGCACCGGCGCATCGAGTGCCTGGAAGGCCCGGTGGAGCTGAACATCGTCTTCGACCCGCGCTTCGGTTACGGGGCATCGCGGACGCGGGTGGAGCGGGAGGAGCACGGCCTGGTCGCCCGCGGGTCGGGAGGGGAGCGGCTGGTCGCCGTGCTCAGCGGGGAGGCGGAGTGGCGGCCCTGCGTGTCGCTGCGCGGCCCGCCCTGCCGGGGAGACACGGGCCTCCAGACGCGCATCCGGATGGGGCCGGGCGAGCGGCGCTGGATGATCCTGTCGTGGGATTCCGACCGGCCGGAGCCGCTGGCCGCGTACCGGCCCTTCGACCACTTGCGGGATACGCGCCAGGCCTGGCGCGAGTGGGCGCAACAGCTCCACTACGAAGGGCCGTGGCGGCACCACGTGCTGCGCTCCGCGCTGGCGCTGAAGCTGCTGATGTACGGCCCCACGGGCGCGATGGTGGCCGCGCCCACCACCTCGCTCCCTGAATGGATTGGAGGGCCTCGCAACTGGGACTACCGCTTCAGCTGGGTCCGCGACTCCGCGATGGCGGTGCGCGCCACCAACCTCCTCGGCTTCCAGAGTGAGTCGCGCGAGTTCTTCTACTTCATGCGCGACACGCTGCAGCGCGGTGACACGCTTCAGGTGATGTACACGCTGGACGGTGCCTCCGTGCCGCCGGAGCATGAGCTGGACCACCTGGGTGGATTCCAGGGCTCGCGGCCGGTGCGGCTGGGGAACGGCGCGAGGGACCAATTCCAGTTCGACACCGCGGGCGCGCTGCTCGACGCGGCGTACCTCTACGAGCGCTCCGGCGGGCGGCTGCCGCTGCGCACCTGGAGGCTGCTCCGTTCGGTCATCCAGACCACCGCCCGCCGCTGGAGCGAGCCCGACCACGGCATCTGGGAGCCGCGCCGGGAGATGCGGCACAACGTCCACTCGAAGCTCATGGGGTGGCTGGCCCTGCGCCGGGGGCAGCACCTGGCACGGCTCTTCGGGGAGACTGCGCTGGAGCAGTCCAGTGCCGCCCTGGCGGACGTCATCCGGGCGGACATCCTGCGCAACGGCGTGGATCCGGCGCGCAAGCACTTCGTCGGAGTCTACGGAGGGAACGAGCCAGACGCCGCGCTGCTCCAGCTGCCCATCGTGGGCTGCTTCCGGGGGACGGATCCGTTCATCCTGAGGACGCTCGACTGGCTGCGCGCGGAGCTGGGCGCGGGCCCGTTCTTGCGCCGGTACCGGATGGGTGACGGGATAGAGGGGCCGGAGGGAGGCTTCATCCTCTGCGGCTTCTGGCTGGCGGAGGCGCTGGCGTTGGCCAATCGCATCCAGGAGGCCGAGGACGTCTTTGTCGCGCACGCGGAGGCGTCGAACCACCTGGGACTGCTGGCGGAGGAGATCCACCCGCTGACGCGCGAGCAGTTGGGAAACTTCCCACAGGCCTTCAGCCACCTCGGCCTCATCAGCGCCGCCGCGCGCATCGACCGCGCGCTCAGGCTCCGAGACGAAGGGCAGTCAGAGCCCCCGCACCTCCTGGAGCCCGAGCCGCCATCCATTGAGTGACCTTCTCAAGGCGCCGCACGCCCGCCGATCTCCGGGAACCGCTCATAGGCCCGCAGGAGCGCGTCCAGGTGGGCGGGGTTGTCCAGGTCGAGCGGTGCGTCAGTGAGCTGCACGACCCATCCGCCCGTCGCCGTACGCCGTGCCCGTGAAAGCAGCTCGGCGTCACGGGTCGGGTCCGGGAACCCGATGGCCTGCGCGGCCGGGGCAGACCAGTAGTTCAACCACCCGAGGCGATGCGGAATCTCAGGCGCGCGGATCTTCTCTGGCAGCTTGAGTGCTGGCAGCCCCCGGGGCGGACCCCCTGGTTTGCGGGCCGGATCACGTGTTTGCCGTGCGATCTCGACGCCTGCACCCGATGGCGTCGCATGCCCCCAAAACGCGTGGGCCCCGTCTGCCACGTCTCCAAGCACATCCGCTGCTGCCGCGATGACGGCCTCGTCCAGTGGCAGCTCTGCATGGACGTCGAGCAACGGCTGCCCGCCCGGTGATTGGCGCGCGGGAATCCGCGACCCAAAAATCGTAACCGGGTAGCGCTCATCACCGTTGCACACCAGAGGGAATCTCCCGTCCTTCGTCCCTTCTATGAGCCACGCGTCGCGCTGTGGCAATGCAATGAGGCGCCCGTCATCGGCAACTCTCCATTCCAAGCGCACTCCGGGGAGCACACGTTCCATCCCGTGGACGACAGCGAGTGTGCGAGCATCCTTACCGGCGAGAGCGGGCGCGTAGACAATGACGTCGAGGGTGCTTTGGGTGGTCATCGCTTGCACCCCGTGACCACGATGTCCAGTTCGGGCGCCGCGCGCTCCAGCGCTGTCTTGTGCGCGGCACTGCTCACGCCAACGACGAAGCCATATCCACAAGACTCCGCAATGTCCTTCTCTTCCCGCATCCTGGTTACCTGTTCGCTGATCACCTGACGTCGGAGGAAAGCACTGTACGTGTCGAATTGATGGGTCTTGATCTCCCACAGCTTGCGAGCGCCGACCTGCAACGCATCGAAGCGCACACCGCCAACAAGCACATCCATCCCGGGATAGCGGTTGGGTGGGAACGTGTCGGCACATTCATTATGCGGATCGTCCTCACCCGCGTGGGGAACGGGGACAGGTTCGCAACTGGCGCGTCCCGTCCGGTCCACGGGACTAGGCGGCACTGGCGGCTGCCAGTCTTGCCCCGCGGGTTTGGGCTTCAGCTTGGGCTCGCGTTGCGCTTCCGCATCCCGGGATGCCACCTTCGTTCCTCGTGAGGTGCCTGCTTCCTCGGGGTAGGCGTGGCGGAATTCGTATGCATCCAGCGCGTCCTTGATGGCGGCGCCGACCACCACCACGCCAAGCACGATCACGGCCCCCACGGCAATCTCAGGAGCCGCCAGCACGCAGAATCCGATTCCCACGGCTGCGGCATCCGCTGAAGCGATTGAGCATCTTCCCGTGGTGTCGTGGAACTCGAGCCGGTCATGGTCGAGGGTCCGATAGCACTTCTCCACCAACGCGGGCCAAGGCTGGGAAGCCTCACGGACGACGCACTGTCCCCCGTCAGTCCAGGGCAGCTTCGCCGCTCGCTGGAGGTTGACGAGCCTCGGGTTCCGCACCGTTCGCTCATTTCGGCCCGGTGCCGACGTAGCGCAGGCCGAGAGAACGAGCAGAAGTGCGATGCAAGCTCGAAGACGCATCATGGCCACGTCCTTTCAATCAAGCGAGCTGCTGGGGTCAAGGCCCGCCCGGAGCATGCCAGCGCGCAATCACTTCGAGGGTACCGCCCATGCAAGCCACACCGTGAATCCGCCGCATGGAGCAATCGGCCGTGGCCGCACTCGTTGTACGGACGCCAGGGTCTGCTTCATGTCTCGCGGATGGGAGCCCATTGCATGAAGAGGCTGCGCGCCTGGAGCCTGTGTGTGTTGCTTGCCAGCGGCTGTGCCACGACGTCGGCGGTTCGTGAGTCGCCGCCTGTCCCCGACGTCGCCGCGCTGGATGCGGAGGCGGCTCGCGCGATGTCCGCGACCGGCGCGAAGGGGCTGGCCATCGCGGTCATCGACAACGGCCGTGTCGTCGCGACCCGGGCCTATGGCTCCCGCGATGCGAAGGGTGAACCGCTGCGCACGGACACGGTGATGTATGGCGCGTCCATCACCAAGACGGTCTTCGCCTACGTCGTGATGCAACTGGCGGACGAGAAGCGCATCGACCTGGACACGTCCATCTCGAAGTACCTGGACAAGCCGCTGCCTGGATACCCGGACGAGGACCGCTATTCGACCTGGTCCCATCTGGCCGGCGACGAACGCTGGCGGGACATCACGCCTCGCGTGCTGCTGACCCACAGCGCGGGCTTCGCCAACTTCGGGTTCCTCGAACCTGACGAAAGGCTGCGCATCCATTTCGCTCCGGGCAGCCGCTTTGCCTACTCAGGCGACGGCATCATCCTGATGCAGTTCGTGCTCGAACGCGGGCTCGGGCTGGACGTGGGCGCGGAGATGCAACGGCGCGTGTTCGACCGCTTCGGCATGCGCACGACCAGCATGATGTGGCGGCCGGACTTCGCGCAGAACCTGGCCGACGGCTGGAAGCTCGACGGCAGCGTGGAGCCGCACGACGAACGCAGCAGGGTGCGCGCGGCGGGCTCCATGGACACCACGCTCGATGACCTGGCGCGCTTCGCCGCAGCGCTGGTGAACGGCGAGGGCCTGTCATCAGAAACCTTCGCCCGGATGACCTCTCCGCAGCTGCCCATCACCACCCGGAGCCAGTTCCCCACCCTCCAGGACGAACTGCCTCCGGAGTCGCGGCGCAAGGACCTGGCGGCGGGCCTGGGCGTGGTGGTGTTCGACGGCCCGCAGGGACGCGGGTTCTTCAAGAACGGGCACAACGACAGCACCGGCAACACCCTCGTGTGCCTGCCGCGGGGACGGCGCTGCGTGCTCATCCTGAGCAACGACGTCCGGGCAGAGCCCGCCTACCCCCACCTCGTTCGCTTCGTGTTGGGCGAGGCCGGGGTGCCCTGGGACTGGGAATACGGCGACATGGCCCTCTGGGACGGACGCTGAGCGGCCTTCACACTTCTTCACCGCGCGCTCAAATCACCGCAACCGGCGGCTTCCATATTGGCTCCAGTCAAGCAGCGGGAAACGACACCCCACTCCTGGAGCCACACGCCATGAAGAAGACGCTCGTCATCGCCGGTACCGCCGTCGTCGCCGTCACCCTGCTCACCGGTTTCGGCTGGGGCCGCCATCACCGCGGCACGCCCGACCCGGCGCGCATCAACCAGATGGTCACCTGGAAGCTGGACGACAAGCTGGATGACCTCAACGCCACCGAAGCGCAGCGCTCCTCCATCCAAGCCGTGAAGGACCGCCTCCTCAACGAAGGCCAGTCCCTCATGGAGGGCCAGCAGGCCGCACGCGCCGAGGCCGTCACCCAGCTGACGTCCGACGCGCCCGACGCCGCGAAGCTCCACTCCCTGGTGGACGCGCGCATCGACGCCGCTCGCGCCTTCGCCCACAAGGCGGTGGATGCCGTGCTCGAAGTCCACCGCACGCTCACTCCCGCCCAGCGCCAGGCGCTCGCCAGCGACTTCCGCGAGCACACCGCCGCGAAGTAGCCCCCCGGAGGGGGCCGCCCTGGGTGCGCTCGGCATGACACATTCCGTGTTTCAGCCTGAACCTTCGTGGGCAGGAATGACGCACGCGGTTATGGTCGGACGGTGGATTACACCGACTACGCTCGACGCATCCGCTCCCGCGCATCCCTGGGAGAACTCTCCGAATACGGCCAGGTACACGAAGGGGGGCGCGACTATCCCCTCTTCCGCCTCATCGTCCCGGGCGACCGATGGCTCGTCATCACGTCCGGCTTCCATGGGGAGGAACCCGCCGGTCCGCTGACGCTCGCGAAGCACCTGCCGGACATCGTCGCGTACGCGAAGTCCAAGGGCGTGGGCCTGCGCGTCTACCCGTGCATCAACCCCTCCGGCTTCGAGGACGGCACCCGCTACAACCGCAGCGGCGAGAAGCCCAACAACGACTTCATGCGCTACGAGATCGCCCCCGGCGAGTGGCGCGGCGAGCTCGTGGGCGACCCGCCCATCCTCCGCTGGGCCCTCTACGACGGCGGCCCCAAGGAGACGCGCGCGGTGCGCACGGACCTGGCGCGCTTCCCCGCCCCGGACGCCGCGCTCGACATCCACCAGGACAACTACCTGGGCGGCGTCGCCACGTACGCCTACGTCTTCGGGGACAAGGCCGCCTATCGCCCGCTGCAAGAGGCCGCCGCCGCGCATGCCACCGTGGTGAAGAGCCGCAAGGTGGATGACAACGCCTACGCCGACGAGCACGGCCTCATCGTCTTCCACGACGGCAGCGTCACCGACTGGTACATGCGCCAGGGCGTGCCGTACACCGCCGCGCTGGAGACCACCACGCCCACGTCGCAGGAGGCTTGCGACGCCGTGAACCTCATCTGGATCCGCGGTTTCATCGACCTGGCCGCGCGTGGAGAGGGCCCCACCCGATGATTCAACGTCCCCTGGGGAAGAGTGGCCTCACCGTGTCCGCGCTCGGCTTTGGCGCCGGGCCCGTGGGCAGTGAAGCGCTGAGCGACGCGGACGCGGAGGCGCTCCTCCACGGCGTGCTGGACGCGGGCATCACGCTCATCGACACCGCGCCCAGCTACGGCGTGTCCGAGGAGCGCATCGGCCGGTTCCTCGGTGCGCGCCGCCGTGAGTTCGTGCTGTCCACCAAGTGCGGCTACGGCGTGCCCGGCGTGGAGGACTGGACGCCCGAGTGCATCACGCGCGGCGTGGACCTGGCCCTCCAGCGCCTGCGCACCGACGTGCTGGACGTGCTGCACTTCCACTCGTGTCCTCCGGACGTGCTCCACCGCCCGGGGCTCATCGAAGCGCTCACCCGCGCGGTGGAGGCGGGCAAGGTGCGCGCCGCCGCGTACTCGGGCGACAACGCCGGGCTGGACGCCGCGCTGGAGACGGGCGCGTTCGCCGTGGTGCAGACGTCCGTGAACCTCTTCGACCAGCGCTCGCTGGACCATGGCGTGGCGAAGGCCCAGGAGCGCGGCGTGGGCGTCATCGCCAAGCGGCCCCTGGCCAACGCGCCGTGGCGCTTCCCCGGGCGCCCCTACGCGCACGACGTGGGCGAGTACTGGGAACGGATGCAGCGCATGGCCCTCCAGACGGATGGCCTGGACTGGCCCGAGCTGGCGCTGCGCTTCACCGCGTTCGCCCCGGGCGTGGCCACCTGCATCGTGGGCACCACGCGGCTGGACAACCTGCGCGCCAACGCACGCACCCTGGAGCAGGGTCCCCTCCCCGAGCCCACCGTTCAGGCCATCCGCGACGCCTTCCGTCGCCATGACACCGGGTGGGACGGCGTCATCTGACGCAGCCCGCCAGTCGGGCGTTCCGTCCTCCAGCGAAGATTTCAGCGTCGCCAACTGCTCACTACCGACGTTTGTCTCGTCCATCCGGGTCGGGTGCTCAGCCTGGGGGCCATGGCAACCATCCGGTCCATGAACGTGATGCCAGAGTCTGAGAAGGATGGAGAAATGGTGGAGCTGCACCCCACCTCGCTGGATCTGAACCAGGTGGAGCCCACCCCGCAGGTGGCGAACTGGCTGCGCATGCGCGCGAGCCAGTGGCTCACCACGGCGCAGAAGGACTTCAACGCGGCCCTCTTCGCGCGGGACGGTTCGGAGGCGTCGTTCGACCGCTACGCCGACGCACGCTCGGAGCTGGACTCCGCGGAGGCCTGGGCCCTGCGCGTCTCCGAGTTCGTCGCGCACGTGCGGTAGGTGCCGCGCGGTGGTGATGGGAGGCGGACGTTCGATGTCCACCTTTGCCGGAGCGCCTGAGCGGGACTGCTAGCCTCTCCTCCCCCTCGGAGGAGCCCGCGGATGGCCTTCACGCTGAACGTCAACGGAGCATCCCACTTCATCGACGAGGAGGAGGACATCCCCCTTCTCTACGTGCTGCGCGACACGCTGCGGCTCAACGGCGCGAAGTACGGCTGCGGCGTGGGCCAGTGCGGCGCGTGCACCGTGCTGCGTGACGGGGTGCCGGTGCGCTCCTGCGTCGTGCCCGCGGTGTCGCTCCAGGGACGGGAGGTCACCACGGTGGAGGGCCTGCGCGCTCCGGACGGCACGCTGCATGCGCTCCAGCGCGCGTTCCTCGCGGAGCAGGCAGGACAGTGCGCGTACTGCATCCCGGGGATGATCCTCTCCGCGGCGGGCCTCCTGCGCCGGAAGCCCTCGCCTACCGAGGCGGACATCCGCACCGCGCTGGATGCGAACCTGTGCCGGTGTGGCTCGCACAACCGCATCGTGCGCGCGGTCCAGCGCGCGGCGGCGGAGCTGGCGGAATGAGCGCTCCGGTCTCCCGCCGCTCGGTGTTGAAGGGGTCGCTGGTGCTGGCCTTCGCGCTCGCGGGGCCGGACGTCACCTGGGCCGCGCCCGGGCAGAAGAACGGCCTGCCCCAGGACCTGGCGCGCACGCCCGGGTTGGATGCGTGGATCCGCATTGGCGAGGACGGCGTCGTCACGTTGATGACGGGCAAGGTGGAGCTGGGCCAGGGCATCCTCACCGCGCTGGGGCAGCTGTGCGCGGAGGAACTGGACGTTGAGCCGTCGCGGCTGCGCGTCGTGTCCGGCGACACGCGCGTCTGTCCTCCTGAAGGCCCCACGGCCGGGAGCATGTCCATTCCCAATGGCGGCGCGGCGGTGCGGCAGGCCTCCGCGGAGGTGCGCGCGCTGCTGGTGGACATGGCCGCGAAGAAGCTGCGCGTCCCGGCGACGCGGCTCACCGTCCGGGACGGCACGCTGCAGGACACGGGCGGACGCGCGCGCATCACCTACTGGGAGCTCGTGGGAGGAAAGCGCCTCGAGCGCGAGGCCACCGGCACCGTCGCGCCCAAGCCCGCCGCACAACGCAAGCAGGTGGGCCGGTCCCTTCCCCGGATGGACCTGCCCGCGAAGGTGGTGGGAGAAGCGCGCTTCGTCCAGGACCTGCGCTCCGACTCGCTGGTGCACGGCCGCGTGGTGCGCGCGCCCTCGCCGGGTGCATCCCTGGTGGCGGTGGACTCCGCGCCGGTGGCCGCGATGACTGGCGTGCTCAAGGTGGTGCGGGATGGGAGCTTCCTGGGCGTCATCGCCTCGCGCGAATGGCAGGCGGTGAAGGCCGCCGCCGCGCTGGCCGCCGCCGCGCGCTGGAAGGACGGCGCACCCCTCCCCGAGGATCCGCATGCGTGGTTGCTGGCGCAGCCCACACGGGACACGGTCATCCACTCCGTGGAGCGCCCCACCGACGTCGCGCCCGCGCGCACGTTGGAGGCCACCTACCGCCGGCCGTACCAGATGCATGCGTCCATCGGTCCGTCCTGCGCGGTGGCGGAGTGGGACGGTTCCACGATGACCGTGCACACCCACAGCCAGAGCGTCTTCGAGACGGGCGAGGCCGTGGCGAGGATGCTGGGGCTGACGAAGGAGCAGGTGCACTGCCGGCACCAGGAGGGCTCCGGCTGCTACGGCCACAACGGCGCGGACGACGTGGCGGCGGACGCCGCGCTGCTCGCCCGCGCCCTGCCCGGCCGCGCGGTGCGCGTGCAGTGGTCGCGCGAGGACGAACACACGAACGAGCCCTATGGCTCCGCCATGGTGACCCGGGTGCGTGCGGGCGTGGACGCGAACGGGGACGTGCTCGACTGGGATTACGCGCTGTGGTCCACGTCGCATGGGACGCGGCCCGGGGGCAATCCCGGCAACCTGCTCGCGGGCCGTTCGCTGGCGAAGCCCTTCGCCCAGCCCACGCCGAGGAACGGCGGACCTCCGAACTACTCCGCCGACCGCAACGCCATCCCGCTGTATGCCTTTCCGGGTCAGGCCGTGACGACGCACTTCGTGACGGCGATGCCCGTGCGCGTGTCGTCCATGCGCGGCCTGGGGGCCTATGCGAACGTCTTCTCCATCGAGTCCTTCATGGACGAGCTGGCGCACGCCGCGAAGGTAGACCCCGCCGCGTTCCGGCTCCGGCAGCTCCGAGATGAGCGGGCAAAGGCAGTCATCGTCCGCGCGACGGAGCGGTTCGGCTGGGAGCGCTTCCAGCGCAGGCCGCACCATGGACGCGGGCTCGCCTTCGCCCGGTACAAGAACCTGGCCGCATACTGCGCGGTGTGCATGGAGGTCTTCGTGCCTCCGGACACGCTGGTGCCGCGCGTGGTGCGCGCCGTGCTCGCCGCCGACGCGGGCGAGGTGGTCAACCCGGATGGGCTCGCCAACCAGTTGGAAGGCGGGCTCATCCAGTCCCTGAGCTGGAGCCTGAAGGAGGCCGTGCGCTTCGACTCGCGGCGCATCCTGTCTCGCGACTGGGAGGGCTATCCCCTCCTCACCTTCTCCGAAGCACCGCCCGTGGACGTGCAGCTCATCGACCGGCCGGAGGAACCATTCCTCGGCGCGGGGGAAGCGAGCCAGGGCCCTTCGGCCGCGGCGCTCGCCAACGCCGTGTTCGACGCCACGGGCCTGCGCGTGCGCGACCTGCCCATCACCGCGGAGCGGCTGAAGGCCCTGCGCGGTTAGGGCTTCGGGCAGTGGGCGCCGGTGTCCACCCAGGCCTGGATGAGCGCGCCGAACTCCGCCTGCGTCCCGGGCACCGGCTCACGTCCGGGGCCCGGATTCCAACCCCAACCCACGAGCACGTCCTCCGCCATGTGGTGTTGGATGGCGGCCAGGTCCTTGCCGCCATTGCGCTTCGGGTCCTTGAGCTGCTCGCAGATTTCGCCCAGCGAGCGGCCAATCCACGCCATCTCCACCGGGGCCAGGGCCCACTTGGGATTGCCCGGGATGCTCGCCACGGTGGCCCCCACCGTGGGCGTGTTCGCCGCCTGATGGCAGGCCGTGCAGGGCAGGCCGGGCGCGCCGTGGCCCTCCTCGCCGCCCACCACCGCCGGGACATGCGCCTGCTGGCGCATGCCCTGCCGGGGCCGCCCGTCCGGCGGGTGGCAGTTCGTGCAGCGCGGATGGGCAATCACCCTCCCCGCCTCCACGAAGAGCGCCACGGAGCGCGCCTGCGGGTCCTCGATGCGCGCGAAGGACGCCACGGGTCTCAGCGCATTCGGGACCACGGGCGCTTCGGCCTCGGGCGTCCGCGTCGCGCTCCGGCAGCCCGTGAGCGCGGCGACAGCACACGACAGCAGGAGGACGGCGCGGAGGCTTCGCATCGCGAGGCAGCGTGACATGGGACGACAGGGGCCAGCCATTCTGGCCTCCGCCGAATGTCCACCTTCCGGCCCCGACGTGCGGCCCTCAGCGCCCCACGCCCATGCGCGTCCACAGGTCCAACAGCGTGCGCAGCACGGACGCGTCCGGCACGTCCGCCGCGGGAGGCACGTCCACGCGGATGCCGTGCGCCGCCAGCCGCGTGAAGGGGTTGTTCGCGTCCGGCGTCTTCAGCGGCACGGAGGGATCCGCCGGCCGGAAGCCGAACGCCAGCGCGCGGGCCTGCACCTCCGGGCTGCGCAGGAAGGCCACCCACTCCAGCGCCGCCTCGCGCTGCTCGGGCGTCACCCAGTCCGCCTGGAGCACCGCCGCCGGATGGTCGCTCCACAGCGTCACCGGCGGATAGTCCACCCGCAGCGCCCCCCACCGGCCCTGGGCATGGTCCAGGTGCGCGATGGCCAGGCTCTCGTACACCAGCGCCAGGTCGTAGCGGGATGGCCCGTAGCGCACCAGGTCCGTCATGAACGTGCCCGTGGACGGCTCGAAGCGCGTCACGCCCCGCTCCAGTCCCTGGAGCCAGGCCTGATAGCCCGGATCCAGCAGGTCCCCTTCCTTCACGCCCTCGCGCCGGCCCAGGTACTCCAGCGTCGCGGACAGGAGCGCCTGTAGACCGGAGTTGGACTTCCGCGGGTCCGTATGGCCCAGCTTCACGAAGCCCCACTCCGGCGGGCCGCCCACCACGGGCCAGCCCCGGTCGCTCGCCACCGCGCGCTGGAGCGTCTTCCACGACAGGGCCGCGCCCCCACCCGCCTTGCGCAGCACCTCCATCCGGTCCTGCCAGCCCACGAACACGAGCGGCGTAATCACCAGCGGATGCGGCGCGGCGTCTCCCTGCGTGGCGAACAGCGGCCCATGCGAGGCGTCCGTCGCCCAGTCCGCCGCGAGCATGCGCAGCTCCGCGCTGTCCGCCGGGCTCCACACCGTGGGCTTCTCCCGCCCTTCCAGGATGGCCTGCGCCGCCTCCAGCGAGCCCCGCCCCACCAGCGTCACCCGCACCCGCGGATGCGTCCGCTCGAACTCCGCGAGCGCCGCCTCCACCCACGCGCGCTTCTCCGTGCTGTAGAGGAACGTGATGTCCGTCACCCGCCGCCGCGACGGCAGCACGGTGGACTCCGGCTCCGGCGTCACCGGCGGGGGCGCCATCGGGGCCGCCAGCAGGTAGAACACCCCCAGCAACGCGGCCAGCATGCCAATGAGGAGGAGAGCCCGGGGCTTCATGCTCCCCCTCGTACCCCGGGTCGCGGTCCCGGAAAGCCCACCGGTGCTTTTGTCACAACCCTGTCACTCACGGCCTCTCCCCTGCCCACTCCCCGTCCAGGGACCGTTCCGCTGGTTTGTTTGTCCTCATAGGGCTGGCAGAATGGGCCGGATGATGACACTGGCACGAAGCATCGCGCTCCTGGGACTGGGAGCGGTGTTCGGGGGCTGCGCGGCGAAGCAGGCCCCGCCCGTCCAGCACTACGCGCTGGGCATGTCCCGGGCGGAGTATCGGGATTACACGGGGGCGAAGGCGAGCCCCTGCGACGCGGAGCCGCGCTGGTTCCAGGACGAGCTGACCGCGGTGAACGGCCTGCTGGCCCGCTTCGTCAAGGAGACGGACCAGGCCCTGGACCCGAAGGCGCTGGAGCACGCGAAGCACCTGGCGCTGCTGGAGGAGGGCCTGCGCACGCTGCCCCCGGTGCTGAAGGTGCACGAGAACAACCTCCAGGCGCTGAAGGCCTGCGGCTTCCGGAGCACGGGCGCGTTCCCGGAGCTGGCCCGGCGCGGCGGGGAGCTCTTGACGGAGACGCGGGAGCGGATGGAGCTGGGGCCCCGGATCCAAGCAGCCGCGGCGCTGCGCGAGGCGCAGAAGCAGTGGCGCGAGCAGGGCGGTGAGCGCGAGGCCAAGGCGCGCGAGACGTGGTGCCCGAAGCCCTCCAAGGTGGGCCAGCCGGACCTCTTCTTCGCGCGCGTGTCGCCGGACGGGCGCACCGAATGGTTCTTCTGCGACGGCCACGTCGTGGAAAAGTCCGGAGACGCGGAGCCCGCGCTGCTGAGCCCGGAGGGGCTGTCGAAGGCGGAGCGCCGCCGGGTGCAGGCGAAAAAGTACCTGGACGCGGCGCAGGCCTACCCCACGGAGGAGATGGACCGCGAGCCCACGGCCGACACCCTCCAGAAGCCCGCCGCGGCCTCGGGTGGCAGCGCGGCGGGAAGCGCTCCGTAGGCAGGGGCGTGACGCGCGGGCGTCCGGCGTCACGCTCCCAGCCGGGCGAGCCGCTTGGACAGGTGCGCGTCGCCCCCCGCGTCCACGCCGCCCACGAAGGCGGCCAGCGACTGGCCCACGCCGGACAGGTGGGCCTCCACGTGCGGCTTGAGCGCGGTCCAGCGCTTCGTCCAGGCGTCCTCGGAGCCGTCGCGCAGGTCGGGGCGCTCGGAGAGGAGCGCCGTCACGCGCAGCGCCAGCTCCGGGTCGTTGAGCGTCCGCGCGGCGGCCACGCCCGGCGGCACCGAGCCCGCGGGCGCGGCCTTCCACATCTCCGCCGCGCGCTGGAAGGCGGCCACGTCCACCTGGGACAAGAGGCCCAGCGCGTGGCGCACCGGCAGCCGTCCTTCCGCCTTGGGCCCCACCACGTGCGCCATCAGCGCGGCGAAGGGCGCGGCCAGGGCCGGGTGCGCCGCGGGGTCCACGCCGCCCAGGGCGCGGAGCGCGTGGCGGGCCTTGCGTGACAGCCGCGTCACCCTCCAGCTGGGCCCCTTGAGCTTCGACTGGAGCAGCGCGAGCGCGGACGCGGCGGCGGTCACGGCTTCCGGGCCGGGCGTGGCGGCGGCCACGCGGCGCGGCAGCACGAGCGCGGGCGGCGGC
>NZ_RAVY01000230.1:0-14213 GCF_003611625.1 Corallococcus sp. CA054B | reverse complement strand
CCGGTGCCCCCTGTCCGTTCGTGGAGCAGGCGGCCCGGCAGGCGAACTCGTGGATTTCCACGACGCCCCGGCGTCCGAAAGGGCCGCGCTTCGTCCTTCAGCCGACAGCCACGCGAATGTGAGCGGCCAGCAACGTTGCTGGAGGGAGGGAGGATGCCGCGCCGCGTTCAACGGGCGTGCTTGACTCGCCTGGTGGCCCGTCGGAAAAGCCCGTCGGGTCAGGCGGCCTCCCCCTTCCTCCCCCACAGGCCGCCGAGGGAGCGCGAAATTGAAGCTCGCGACGCTCAAGGACGGAACCCGCGACGGGCGGCTCATCGTCGTCAAGCGGGACAACTCCGCCTACGCGCTGGCCACCAACGTGGCTCTCACGCTGCAAGCGGCCCTGGATGACTGGGACGCGAAGGAGCCGCAGCTGCGCGCGCTGGCGCAGCAGCTGGAAGCCGGCGCGGTGCAGAGCCGCCCGCTGGACGTGAAGGCGCTGCACGCGCCCCTGCCGCGCGCCTACGAATGGGTGGACGGCAGCGCGTACATCAACCACGTGCTGCTGGTGCGCAAGGCGCGCAACGCGGAGCCGCCCGCCACGCTGCGCACGGATCCGCTGGTGTACCAGGGCGGCTCCGGCGACTTCCTGGCGCCCACGCAGGACATCCCGCTGCGCGACGAGGCATGGGGCCTGGACTTCGAGAGCGAGGTCTGCGTCGTCCTGGGTGACACGCCCATGGGCACGAAGGCCGAGGACGCGGACAAGCACATCAAGCTGGTGATGATCGCCAACGACGTGTCCCTGCGGAACCTCATCCCGGAGGAGCTGGCCAAGGGCTTCGGCTTCTTCCAGAGCAAGCCCGCCACCGCGTTCGGCCCCTTCGCGCTGACGCCGGATGAGCTGGGAACCGCGTGGAAGGACGGCCGCGTGCACCTGCGCATGCGCAGCACGCTCAACGGCCAGCTCGTGGGAGACGCGGACGCGGGCCCGGAGATGCACTTCTCCTTCCGCGACCTCATCCAGCACCTGACGCGCACGCGCGCCTTCACCGCGGGCACCCTCCTGGGCAGCGGCACGGTGTCCAACGAGGACCGCTCGCGCGGCATCTCCTGCCTCGCCGAGCGCCGGATGATCGAGACCATCGACGAGGGCAAGCCGAAGACGGCCTTCATGAAGCCCGGGGACACCATCGAGATCGAGATGCTGGATGGCGAGGGGCACAGCCTCTTTGGCCGCATCTCCCAGACGGTGGTGAAGGCGCCATGAGGAACCTCAAGCTGCACAGCTACTGGCGCTCCTCCGCGTCCTGGCGCGCGCGCATCGCGTTGAACTGGAAGGGGCTCCCCTTCGAGTACCTGGCGGTGCACCTGCTCAAGGACGGCGGCCAGCAGAACTCCGCGGACTACCGCGCCGTGAACCCCATGGCCCGCGTGCCCACCCTGGAGTGGACGGAAGCGGACGGGCAGGCGCGCAAGCTGTCCGAGTCCATGGCCATCCTGGAGTACCTGGAGGAGCGCGTGCCCTCGCCCGCCCTCCTGCCCACGGACGCGTACCTTCGCGCGAAGGCGCGCATGCTGGCGGAGATGGTGAACGCCGGGATGCAGCCCCTGCAGAACACGTCGGTAACGCTGCGCATCAAGACCGAGCTGAAGGCGGACGAGAAGGCCTGGGCGGCGCACTGGAACGTGCACGGGCTGACGGCGCTGGAGGCGGCGGTGCAGGCGACGGCGGGGCGTTATTGTGTGGGAGACGGAGTGTCGTTCGCGGACGTGCTGTTGGTTCCGCAGCTCTACGGGGCCCGCCGGTTCGGTGTAGACCTGAAGCCCTATCCCACGCTGCTGCGCATCGAGGCGGCGTGCAACGAACTCCCCGCCTTCCAGGCGGCGCAGCCGGACCGGCAGCCCGACGCGCAGCCGGTGTAGTCACGCAATATCTTCTTCATCACCACGAGGAGTCAGCGACATGGCCAAGCAGGAATCGCTGGGCATCAAGGCCCTGGAGAGCATCCACTGGTACGTGCATGACCTGGAGCGCAGCCGCCAGTTCTACACGAAGGGGTTGGACTTCGCGGAGGTGGCGGTGTCCGGGCCGGAGCTGGACGCGCACGGCAAGCAGAAGTCCGCGCTGTTCCAGGCGGGTGAGATTGCCCTGGTGGTGAGCCAGCCCGTGGGCGAGGGCGGCCGTGCGTGGCGCTATCTGCGCAAGCACCCGGACGGCGTGGGCACGCTGAACTTCGAGGTGGAGGACGTGGAGAAGGCGTTCAAGCTGCTGGAGCAGCGCGGCGCCACGTTCATCACGGACATCCAGCGCTTCACGGACGACGCGGGCGGCAAGCTGGCGTTCTTCTCCATCACGACGCCGTTTGGCGACACCACGTTCCGCTTCCTGCAGCGGGACAACTACAAGTCCATCTACCCGGGCTTCAAGGTTCACGCGCAGCCCAAGGGCGGCCAGAACAAGTACGGCTTCGACAAGCTGGACCACGTCACGTCGAACTTCCAGACGATGAAGCCCATGCTCCTGTGGATGGAGCACGTGATGGGCTTCGAGAAGTTCTGGCACATCGAGTTCCACACCGAGGACGTGGCGTCGCAGCAGAAGCGCGACCACGGCAGCGGCCTGAAGTCGGAGGTGATGTGGGACCCGAAGAGCGGCGTGAAGTTCGCGAACAACGAGCCCAAGTTCCCGTTCTTCAAGGCCAGCCAGATCAACATCTTCAACGAGGACCACCGCGGTGACGGCGTGCAGCACCTGGCCATCACGGTGAAGGACATCCTGTCCTCCGTGAAGGACATGCGGCAGAACGCGGGCATCCAGTTCATGCCCACGCCGGGCTCGTACTACGACGCGCTGCCGGAGCGCATCGAGCGCATGGGCATCAAGAAGATCGACGAGGACATCAACGTCCTGCGCGACCTGGAGGTGCTCATCGACGGTGACAAGGAGCGCAGCTACATGCTCCAGATCTTCATGAAGGACGCGGCGAGCCTCTACAAGCAGGCGGACGCGGGCCCGTTCTTCTACGAGATCATCCAGCGCAAGGGCGACCAGGGCTTCGGCGGCGGCAACTTCCGCGCCCTGTTCGAGAGCATCGAGCGCGCGCAGAAGGCCGAAGGGCGCGTGTAGTTCGTCCGCACGGCTCGCGGTTGGAAGCCCCACCCCTCGCTCCCTTCCGGGAAGCGGGCGGTGGGGTTTCTTCGTCCGGGCAATCGCCTATCTTCAGTTGATGCGAATGCTCATGGGGCTGTTTCTGGCGGGCGCGCTGGGGTGGGGCTGCCAGGCCGCCGGGGATAAGGCGTCAGCGAAGGCGCCCCTGGACTGCAACGCCACCTACGTTGCTTGTGGTTGCGGCTGCTGTGGCGGGGTGGAGCCACAGGTGCAGTGTCTGTCCTGCGCGAAGGGAGATGACCTCCAGGCCCTCATCCAGAAGGACCAGGAGGCGCAGAAGGATCCGCAGTGCGCAGTCATGGGCTGCTCCACCGGGACGAAGTACGTCTACTGCGATGCGAATCCCCAATGACCCGCATTGAACCATCATGCTCGTGGGCGCCGTCATTGGAGGTGTGGCTGGAGCGGGGCGCGGGCTCATCGCCACCTCGCGCCAACGCTTCCCGGTTCTTGAACATGATGAAGGCGCCCATCACGACGAGGAAGATGGAGAAGGCCCGCTTGAGGGCCGCCTGCGAGACGTAGTGGGTAGCCCAGGTGCCAATGAGGATGCCCGCCACGGCGATGGCCGTGAAGATGCCCAGGTAGAGCCACGGCACCTGGACGTGGCCGAGGTAGCCGGCGAAGCCCACGAAGGAGTTGAGGGCGATGACGAGCAGGCTCGTGCCCACCGCCTGCTTCATCGGGAGGCCCACCAGGAGCACCAGCGCCGGGACGATGAGGAAACCGCCGCCCACCCCGACGAGTCCCGTGAGGCCGCCCACGCCGAGCGCGGCCAGGGCCATGACGGGGAAGGACGCCTTGCGGGGCTCTGGCACGGGCGCGGACTCCTGGCGCGCGGCGAGCGCGGCCTCCTTGCGGCCGTTGCGGAACATGAAGAAGGCGGCCACGAGCATCACCGTGGCGAAGAGCAGCAGCTGCAAGGCGCCCGAGACGAAGACGGACAGACGCGCCCCCGCGTAGGTGCCCACCATGGCCACCGCCCCGAAGACGAGGGCCGCTCGGAGCTGCACGTTGCCCTTGCGCCAGTGGCCCGCCGCGCCGAAGAGGCTGGTGACGCCCACCACGGCCAGCCCCATGGCGATGGACTCCTTGGCTCCGAAGCCCAGGACGTACACGAGGATGGGCACGGTGATGATGGAGCCGCCGCCGCCGAGCAGGCCGAGCGACAGGC
This sequence comes from Corallococcus sp. CA054B, assembly GCF_003611625.1. Classification (NCBI taxonomy): domain Bacteria; kingdom Pseudomonadati; phylum Myxococcota; class Myxococcia; order Myxococcales; family Myxococcaceae; genus Corallococcus; species Corallococcus sp. CA054B. The sequence goes on along the minus strand of NZ_RAVY01000230.1, from coordinate 9,888 downwards.
CGATGAGGGCCGCGAGCGAGAAGCCGATGATGGGCATGGAGTTCGTTTCCGCTAGCCCTGGGGCGCGCGGGGCTCGCGAACGGCGAGCATCCCGCCCGCCAGGTTGTAGAGGTGTTTGAAGCCACGCTGGGCGAGCGCCTGCGCGGCCTTCGAGGAGCGCCCACCCGAGCGGCAGATGAGCAGCAGCGGTTGTTCCCGCGGCCACGACGCGGACGCCGCCTCCAGCGTGCCCAGCGGGACGAGCTCCGCTCCGGGAAGGTGGCTCAAGGGGCCCGTGAACTCGTCCGGCTCACGCACGTCGATGCGCCGCACCTCGGGGCCGAGCGTGTCGAGCTGCGAGGGCGTGAGGTCCTGATAGGGGTGGGGTGTCATGGCTTGCTCCTGTTGGGAAGGGCAGGGGACTTCAGGCCCCCTGCGGTGAAGGCGCCGTGTGCCCACAGGCGCGGTTGGCTGGGACGGCCAGGTCGATCTTCCTGGGCCGGGGCAGGTGGAGGTTGTTCATCACCTCGATGAACTCTTCCCGGCTCTTGCCCGCGACGCGCGGGTTGTGCCGCTTCTCCTCGCCGATGCTCGTCACCATGTGACCGTGGTAGTCGTGCGCGGGGTAGACGAGCGTTTCATCCGGCAGGCGGAAGAGGACGCGGGTGAGGCTGTCGTAGAGCTGGCCTGCGTTCCCGTTCTGGAAGTCGGTGCGGCCGTTGCCTCGCACGAGAAGCGCGTCCCCAGTGAAGACGCGGTCGCCCAGCAGGTAGCTGACGCTGTCATCCGTGTGCCCCGGCGTGGCGAGCACCTGGAAGACGAGCCGGCCGACGCGCACCTCGTCTCCGTGGCGCACCTGGAGGTTGGCGCAGGCGGCTCCTCCCACGCCCCCCACCACCATGGCCTGCGTGCGCTCGCGCAGCACGCCGGACGCGGTGACGTGGTCCGCGTGCACATGGGTATCCAGGACGTGGGTGAGGGTGAGGCCCAGCTCGCCCACCAGTTTCAAATCCCGGTCGACCTGCTCGAGCACGGGGTCGATGAGGACGGCCTGCCGCGTGGACTCGTCGCCGAGGAGATAGGTGTAGGTCGAGGACTCTGAGTCGAAAAGCTGGCGGAAAATCATTGTCGAAGCCTCCTGTCCTTGAGAGCCAGGGGTCGGACAGAAGGATTCAGGGCCTTCCCCAGGCTGAATCCTCCGCCTTCGAATCTGGCTCTCACGGGACATGATTTCCTCCCTCCTCCCTCCCCTCCTGGGTGGGGCGCTCATCGGCCTGAGTGCCTCCTTGCTCCTATTGGCCAATGGCCGGGTCGCCGGCATCAGCGGCGTGGTGGGCTCGCTGCTGGCCCCCGTGCGCGGGGATGTCGCCTGGCGCGTGCTCTTCTTCGGCGGGCTGCTCACCGGGGGCTTGCTGCTGGCGTGGCTGCGCCCTGGCTCCTTCCCGGCCCCCACGTCCTTGAGCGCGGGCGGCGCCTTGCTGCTGGTGGGGGCCGGACTGCTGGTGGGGTTCGGCTCGCGGCTGGGCAACGGCTGCACCAGCGGGCACGGCGTCTGCGGCATCAGCCGGGGTTCGGCCCGCTCCATCGCGGCCACGCTCACCTTCATGGCCACCGGTGTCCTCACCGTCTTCCTGATCCGCCACGTCCTCTAGGGAAAGCCCTCCATGCGTTCAAACATCAGTGCGTTTCTCAGCGGTCTGCTCTTCGCCATCGGCCTGGGCATCAGCGGCATGACGGACCCGGCCAACGTCCTCGGCTTCCTCGACATCGCGGGGCATTGGGATTACCGGCTCGCGTTCGTGATGGGCGGCGCCATCGCCGTGCACGCGGCGCTGCGGCCCCTCATCCTCGGACGTGAGCGGCCCCTGTTCGCCGCGAAGTTCCCCTCGTTCTCCACCAGCAAGGTGAACCGCGGGCTCCTCGTGGGCGCGGGCCTCTTCGGAGTGGGCTGGGGGCTCGGCGGCTACTGCCCCGGCCCCGCGCTCACGTCGCTCGCCACCGGTGCGACGCAGTTGCTCGTCTTCGTGCCCGCCATGTTCGCCGGCATGGCCCTCGCCCAGGTGCTGCAGGCGCGACGGAGCGCGAGCGCGGGAACTCCGGTCCCGGGCGCATCGCCCACTCCGTAGCCCCTCGGGAACTTTTCGCAGCCGCCACCGTGTCCTGGAGGAACGTGAGCAGCCGGTCCTTCATCGAGCGTGCCCTGGAGCACCTGCCAGCCCTGCGACGGGTGGGCCGCCGGCTGACGGGCAGCACCGCCGAGGCGGATGACCTGGTGCAGGAGACGGTGGCACGCGCGCTGGAGCGGCACGACGAGCTGCGCGACCCGGAGCGGCTCAAGGGATGGCTGCTCGCCGTCCAGCGCGCCGTCTTCCTCAACTCCCGGCGGGGCCTGCGCCCCCGGCTGGAGGTGCTGGAGGGCGGTCTGGGGAAGGAGGCCGCTCCCGAGCCTTCCGCGGACCTGGAGGCGGAGCTGCATGCTCACACGCTCAGCTCGGGCATGAAGGCGGCGCTGGAGTCCCTGGCCCCCGAGTGGCGGGATGCGCTGTGGCTGCGCGAAGTCGAAGAGCTGAGTTACGAGGAGATCGCCCGGGTCCAGGGGTGTCCGGTGGGCACCGTGCGCTCGCGCCTCGCGAGGGCCCGGGGGGCGATGCTCGACCTCCTGGAGAAGGAGAAGTCACATGGAAGCCTGTAGCCCGGCGTGGCAGGAACGTCTCTCCGCGTGGTTCGATGGGGAGGGCCCGGCGCACGAGCGGCAGGCCGTGGAGCAGCACCTGTCCCGGTGCGTGGGCTGTGCCCGGGAGGCGGCCCGCTATGCCCCTCTGCGCGAGGCGCTGAAGGCCCAGGCCGCCACGGAGACGCACGTGCCGCCCGAGCTGCGGGCGCGTGTCTCCCGCCTGGCTCCGCGCTCCCGCCCCTCCTTCCGGCGACGGTGGACGGTGGGCCTGGCCGCGGCGGTCGCGTCCGTGGGCATCCTCTGGACGTCGTGGCCCGGTGGCATGAACGACGCGCTGGCGATGGACCTCGAGCGGCACCACCTCAAGGCCTTCTCGCGCGCCACTCCCTGCGAGTTCGAGTCCTCGGATCCGGCCGCGGTGAAGGCCTGGGTGGCGCGGGAGGTGGGCTATGCGGTGGACGTCCCGGTGGTGCCCGGCGCGACGCTGCTGGGGGCCCGCCGCTGCCGGCTGCATGGACAGCTCTCCGCCTCGCTGCTGTACCGGCACGAGGGGGGCACGGCGATGACGCTCTTCCTGCCGCCGCCGGGCTCACCCGCGGCGCGGGAGGCGGCGAGCTTCGCCGGAGAAGGGACGCGCTGCACGCGGGGCCCCATCGGTGAGCGCATCTGCGTGGCGCCGCGCGGGGGCGGGCAGGCCGCGCTCGCCGTCTCCGAGCTGGAGCAGCCGGTGCTCGTCGACGCCCTGGCTCGTCTGGCGCCTTGAGGTCGCGAGGCCGGGAACTTTCGAGCTTCCCGGTCGTGTCCTCGGGGCATGAGTCCCGGCCTCTCCGGCAGCTTCCTGGCGGGCATGCTGACGTTCCACCCCGCTGTACCCCGTTCCCCAGGGCCCAGCGGGCCTCTGGGCCCGGTTGGAGCCGCACCATGAAGTCCGTTCTCGTCGTCGCTGCCCTGCTCGCCGGTCCGTTCCTCGTCTCCTGTGCGCACCAGCGCTCCGCCGGGGCCGAGGCCCACCAGCGGGTGGATGCAGGTGCAACCCTGGTGGATGTCCGCACGCCGGAGGAGTTCGCCGCCGGCCACCTTCCCGGGGCGATGAACATCCCCGTGGATGAGCTGCCCCAGCGGCTCGCCGAGCTGGGCTCGCCGGAGAAGCCCGTCGTCGTCTACTGCCGCAGTGGCGCGCGCAGCAGCCGCGCCGAGCAACTCCTGAAGGAGCGCGGCTTCCAGGACGTCTTCAACCTCGGCCCCATGTCGGCCTGGGAGTGACGGGCGGGGCGCGAGCCGGCCCGCCGCGGGAACTTCACGCGGCACGCCTCGTGTCCCCTCCACCGTCCCTCTCACTCAAGGTGCTTCACGATGATGCGTCTGCTCTCCCTGCTCGGCGCGCTGTTCGCGCTGGGCGGCCTGGGTTCCGGCTGTGCTCGAACCATCGCCCCGCCGGCCGGCAGCGCTTCCGTGCCCCAGCGCAAGCAGCTCACCGTCCTCTATGTGGCGGATCTGCACGCGCAGTTGCGCGCCCACCCCGAGCTGTTCTGGCACGAAGGGAAGGAGCGCATCGAAGAGGCCGGCGGCTTCGCCCGCGTGGCCGCCGCCATCCAGCGGATCCGCGCAGAGCGCGGCGGTGACGTGCTGGTGCTCGATGCCGGTGACACGATTCAGGGCTCGGGCGCGGCGGCGCTCACCGAGGGCGGTGCCCTCATCGAGCCGCTCAATGCGCTCGGGCTGGACGCCGCGGTGCCTGGAAACTGGGAGGTGGTGTACGGCCCCCAGGTGCTGCGCCAGCGCGCCCGCGAGCTGAAGCATCCGCTCGTCGCCGCCAACCTGCGCGACGCGGCGAGCGGCGAGCGCCTCTTCCCGCCGTACTTCGTGAAGGAGGTGGGCGGGGTGAAGGTGGCCGTCGTCGGCTTCACGGATCCGGATGTCCCTCGCCGCCAGCCTCCCGGCTACAGCCAGGGCCTGCGCTACGACGGCCCGGAGGAACTGCCGGCGCTCGTGCGCGAGGTGCGCGAGCGCGAGGGGGCCCAGGTGGTGCTGTTGATGACGCACGTGGGGCTCGCCAAGGCGGTGGGGCTCGCTGGCAAGGTGCCCGGGGTGGATGTCCACCTGTCGGGGGACACGCACGAGCGCACCTATGCGCCGATTGCGCAGGCCGGGAGCTGGGTGGTGGAGCCCGGTGCCTTCGGCTCCTTCCTCGGGCGGCTGGACGTGTGGGTGGAAGAGGGCCGGGTGGTGGACCGCCGCTGGGAGCTCATCGAGCTGACCGCCTCGCGCTTCCCGGAGGACCCGAAGGTGGCCCGGCTGGTGGACGCCGCCCTCGCTCCGCACGAGGCGAAGCTGTCCGCGCCGGTGGGCCACACCGACGTCACGCTCGCGCGCTACGCGGTGGTGGAGAACCCGCTCGACAACGTGTTGGCCGACGCCATCCGCGCCGCCGGAGGGACGGAGATTGGCCTCTCCAACGGCTTCCGCTTCGGCACGCCGCTGCTGCCCGGGCCGGTGCGCGAGGCGGACCTGTGGAACCTCTTCCCCATCGTCAACAAGCTGAAGACAGGCAAGGTGAGTGGCCGCCAGCTTCGCGCCTTCTGGGAGCAGGAACTGGAGAACGTCTTCGCGAAGGATCCGGAGAAGCGCTTCGGTGGGTGGCTGCCGCGTCCCTCGGGGATGACGCTGCACTTCCGGGCCAACGCGCCCAGGGGCGAGCGCCTGCAGGCAATCGAAGTCGGCGGCAGGCCGGTGGAGGACGACCGCCTCTACACCGTGACGGCCTGCGAGCGTGAGGGCGATGCCCCCGACATGGTGTGCCGGATTCCCGGCGTCCAGGAGCCGCACGTCCTGGACATCGATGCGCACGAGGCGGTGCGCCGTTTCCTCGCCGGCAAGCCGCGTCTGAACGACGCGCTGCAAGGGCGCGCCGTGGGCGAGGACCTCCCGCCCGTGCTGCGCACCCAGCAGGTGCAGTGAGCCTCTGTTCATCCACCCCCGAAGCGGAGCTCCTCGAATGAATCGCAACCTGCTGCTCGTCCTCGCCGCGCTCGTCATCATTCCTCTCGCCGCCATCGCCACGGCGCCGTCCCAGGCCACCGGGAAGAGGCTGCCCGCGCACCAGGGCAAGCTCGTCTTCGTGTCCACCACGGGCCTGGAGGACCTCGGCACGCTCTCCAGCTCCTTCCGGCACGCGAAGACGGCCAGGGAGTCCGGCTACCTCTCGGACGTGGTGTGGCTCAGCTACGGCCGTGCGGTGGTGGCGTTGGATCCGACGGTCAAGGCCGTTCCGGAGGAGGTTCGCAAGGAGGCCCAGGCCGCGAAGGCCGCGGGCGTCCGGCTGGTGGCCTGCGGCCACGCGCTCGCGAAGTTCGACATCGACCCGAAGAAGCTCCAGCCGGAGGCGGAGGTGGTGGACAACGGCGTGGCGGAGCTCTCGCGCCTGGTGGCCGAGGGCTATCAGGTCATCCGCTACTAGGGACCATCATCCATCACATGCGGAGTTCCTCTCACCCATGGACCCGTTCGGCGTGTCCCTTCAGCACCGGCGCCTGGTTCCCGCTATGCATCCTCATGAGGATGGCCAGGACGGCCTCCTGACGACCGAGCGGTCTCCGTCTCGGCCGTGACGGTGACATGTGGAGGAGGCGACCGGGTGATGGCGACGCGAACCGATGATCCGCTGATGGAGGCCGCGCGCTCTGGCGACAGCAAGGCGTTGGAGGCGGTCCTCGCCCGCCACGAGAAGCAGGTGTACCGCTTCGGCTTGCGCATGTGCGGCTCGGAGGAGGACGCCAAGGAGGTGCTCCAGGAGACGCTGCTCGCGGCCTTCCGGGGCATCCACGCGTTCCGGGGCGACGCGGAGCTGTCCACGTGGCTGTATCAGCTGGCCCGCACGCACTGCCACCGCCTGCGCCGCAGGCGCGTGGGAACGCCCGAGGAGTTCCAGCCCCTGGACTCTCCCGCGGCCACCCACGTCGCCGCGGAGGAGGCCACCCCGGACGTGGTCTCCCTGGCGCGGCAGATGGGAGAGGTGTTGCAGGCGGCCATCCTCGCGCTGCCGGAGGCCCACCGGGAGGTGCTCATCCTCCGGGACGTGGAGGACCTCTCCGCGGAGGAGGCGGCGAAGGTGGTGGGCATCGAGGTGCGGGCGCTCAAGAGCCGGCTGCACCGCGCGCGGCTCCAGGTGCGCGAACATCTCTCCACGCTGATGGGGGAGGGCGCCCAGGGGCAGGCCCCGGCGTGCCCGGAGCTGGCGCGGGAACTCTCCGAGTTCGTCGCGCAGGAGGTGGACCAGGCCACCTGCGTGCGTCTCGAGGACCATCTGTCGCGCTGCCCTCGCTGTACGGACACGTGCGACTCGCTCAAGCGCACGGTGTCCCTGTGCCGGCGCATTCCAGGAGATGAGGTGCCCGCGCCCGTGCGCTCGGCGGTGCGCCAGGCGCTGTCTCGCGCGCTGCCCACCCACCGTGCGAGCCGTCAGGAATGAGGGGGTGAATCCTCGGCCGGCGTTTCGGGCTCACACCTCCATCCCCATCGCATGGAGGTCGAACGTGTCCCATCCGCATCACCAGGTGCTCATCATCGGCGGAGGTACGGCGGGGCTCACCGTCGCCGCACGGCTGCGGCGCAAGGGTGTGCGCGGCGTCGCCATCATCGAGCCCTCGGCTCACCACTACTATCAGCCCCTGTGGACGCTCGTGGGCGGTGGCGCCGCGGACATCGCCAGCACCGTGCGCCCCGAGGCCGACTACATCCCGAAAGGCACTCACTGGATTCAGGACCGGGCGGAGGACGTGGACCCGGTGCGCCAGGAGGTGCGCACGCGCGGAGGGCTGAGCCTGGGCTATGACTTCCTCGTCGTCGCCCCGGGAATCCAGCTCGACTGGGACAAGGTGCCGGGCCTGCGCGAGGCGCTGGAGACACCGTACGTGTCGAGCAACTACGCCTTCCACCTCGCGACGAAGACATGGGAGATGGTCCGCGCCTTCAAGGGCGGCACGGCCCTCTTCACCCACCCTGCCACCCCGGTGAAGTGCGCGGGGGCTCCGCAGAAGATCATGTACCTGGTGGCGGACCACCTGCGCCGCAGCGGGCTCGCGGAGCGCTCGCACGTCGTCTTCGGCTCGGCCGGCAAGGCCATCTTCGGGGTGAAGCCGTTCGCGGATGTGCTCGAGGGGGTCGTGCGGCGCTACGGCATCGACACGCGCTTCGGCCACAACCTGGTGGAGGTGCGCCCCGAGCAACGCGAGGCGCTCTTCGCCGTGACGCGGGATGGGCGGGAGGAGCGGGTCGCCATCGGTTACGACATGCTGCACGTCACGCCCCCGCAGAGCGCCCCCGACTTCATCAAGCGGAGCCCGCTCGCCCACCAGCACGGGCCGAACGCGGGCTGGGTCAAGGCGCACAAGCACACCCTGCAACACCCCGACCATCCGAACGTCTTCGCGCTCGGGGACGCGAGCGACCTGCCCACCTCCCGCACGGGCGCGGCCATCCGTGCGGAGGCCCCGGTGCTGGTGGAGAACCTGATCGCCGTCATGGAGGGGAGGACCCCCACCGCCCGGTACGACGGCTACGCCTCCTGCCCGCTCGTGACGGGCTACGGGAAGATGCTGCTCGCCGAGTTCGACTACGACGGCAAGCCCGCGCCCAGCCTCCCGCTCATCAACACCCTGGTGGAGCGGCGCGACATGTGGATGCTCAAGAAGTACGGGCTGCCGCGCATGTACTGGGACCTGATGCTCCGCGGGCGCGCGTAGCGCCCGACACAGGGCCCGCCTTACGAGGCCGTGAAGGGCAGCGCGGCCACCGTGACGGTGCCCGCGCCATCCCCCAGCGTCAGCTCCGTGCCCGGCTCCAGCGAGTCGCGGTGCACGTAGCCCAGCGCCACCCGCTGGCCCTTCACCGGGGACGTCACCACGCTGGTCACCCAGCCCACCTTCTTCTCCCCGCGGCGCAGCTCCGTGCCGGGCGCCACGTCCTTCTCACCCAGGAGCAGCCCCGCCAGCTTGCGGTTCATGTGCCCGCGGAAGGTGGCCCGGGCGATGACCTCCTGCCCGATGTAGCACCCCTTGTTGTAGGAGATGGCGTTGGTGAGGTTCGCCTCCAGGGGGATGGTGGTGTCCACCATGTCCTGCCCATAGCGCGGCACCCCCGCCTCCACCCGGACGAGCTCCAGCGCGTCGAACCCCAGCGGCTTCAGCCCGTGCGCCCCGCCCGCCTGGACCAGCGCCGCCCACACCGCCTCCAGCCCCGCGCGCGGCACCAGCACGTCCACGCCGGACAGCCCGCCCGGCAGCGCCGTCCCCAACAGCCACACCTCCTGCCCGGCGAGGGTGGCCTTGCGGCTGGACAGGGGCGCCGGGAGCTCCAGGGGACCGCCCGGGACGGCGGCCAGCACCTGGGCCGTCCGGGGGCCGAGCAGCTTGAGCCAGGCCTGGGCTGGGGTGCCGTCGTGCAGCTCCGCGTCCTCGGAGATGAGGTATTTGTCCAGGAACTCCCGCACCTTGGCGCCCAGGCCGGGCTCCAGGTCCAGGAGGAGGTCGTCCTCCCGCTTGAGGATGCGTGCGTCTCCCACCATGGCGCCCTTCACCGTGAGGAAGGCGGCATAGGCGGCCGAGCCCACCGGGAGGTTCTTCACCTCCTGGGTGACCATGCCGTGGAGGAAGGAGGCGCGATCATCCCCCGTTATCCGGAGGATTTCGCGGTAGGACGCATCGTGCAGTGCCACTGCGTCACGGGCCGCGCCATACTCCGCGCCCACGTCTCCATACCCGGCCACGACCTCGCGGTCGCCCACCGAAATGAAGCGAGCACCCACCTGCTCGTGAACAAAATGCAGCGTCAGCGGTTCCATGCCCGTCGCTATATAGAGGCGCAGGAGCGGATGCCACGATGGATGTGAAGCAGCTTTCGGCCTTCCAGGGCTTCTCTTTAGAGAAGCTCCAGAAGCACACCGTCTTCCAGTCGGGTCGCTTCTTCCTCGATGTCTACTGCCTGGCCCCGGGCCAGGCGCAGAAGCCCCACCGGCATGCCACGTCCGACAAGGTGTACCTCGTGCTGGAGGGGAGCTGCCGCTTCCGCATCGGCGACGAGGAAGCGGCGCATGGCCCCGGTTCCACCCTTTTCGCCCCCGCGGGCACCGAACACGGCGTCGTCAATGACGGCCCGGACAACGCCCGCCTCCTCGTCCTGATGACCCCCCCTCCGGAGCACGCATGAGCAAGAAGGCCCCGACCCCGGCCGCCCCCGTC
>NZ_RAVY01000022.1:0-69820 GCF_003611625.1 Corallococcus sp. CA054B | reverse complement strand
GGGCACGGCAGGTGGAGCGGCGGTTCCATGCGGCGGTGGGACTGTCGCCGAAGGTGCTGTGCCGCATCGCGAGGTTGCAGCACGCCGTGGAGCTGTCGCGGGAGCTGGAGGGCGCGGAGTGGGCGCTGGCGGCGGGGTACTACGACCAGGCGCACCAGGTGCGGGAATTCCGGGCGCTGACGGGGCTGACGCCGGGGGCGTACGTGCGCGAGCAGGCGGAGGTCGGATTCGTCCAATCGCCGGAGGCGGCGGGTGCCTAAGGTGGGGGTGTTCCCACTTCGAGGAGGCACACCATGTCCACCGCACCGCAGCAGGCCGAGCAGCACCACCGCATCGACTACATCGAGCTTCCCGCGAAGGACATCGCGGAGGCGAAGCGCTTCTACGGCGCCGTGTTCGGCTGGAGGTTCGAGGACTATGGCCCGGACTACACGAGCTTCATGGACGGGCGGCTGAACGGAGGCTTCGACAAGGAGCGGGAGCCGTCGAAGGGTGGCGCGTTGCTGGTGCTGTATTCGAAGGACCTGGACGCGACGCTGGCGAAGGTGCGCGAGGCCGGCGGGCGCATCGTGAAGGACACGTTCTCCTTCCCCGGCGGCAAGCGCTTCCACTTCACCGACCCCACGGGCAACGAGCTGGCGGTGTGGACGGAGCCTTGACGCGCTGAAGCGACGGGAGGTCGGGGAGTGCCAGGGCTCACGCGAGCTGTCGCGGCCCCAACACTCCCGGTCCCCCAGGACGCGCGGTGCGCGAGCAAGAGGGGCGCGGAGTGATCCCGGATCGCTTGCGTTCGTGGCGCGCGGTAGAAATCGGGTCGGCTCCTCCCAGGGAACGTCGCCCGTGCTCGCTACCGCCAACGCCACCGTCCTCCACGTCAACGACACGCCCGCGAGCCTCTATCTGGGGACCTTCTCACTGCGCCAGGCGGGCTACCACATGCTGGAGGCGGTCACCGGAGGAGAGGCCCTGCGGGTCGCCTTCGATTCGCGCCCCGACGTCATCGTGCTCGACGTGAAGCTTCCCGACATGAGCGGCTATGACGTGTGCCGGCGCCTGAAGGAGGACCCCCGCACCCGCGAGGTCGCCATCATCCACACCTCCGCCACCTTCATCACCGCGGAGAAGAAGGTCGCGGGCCTGCGCGCTGGCGCGGATGTCTACCTCACCCAGCCGTTCGACCCCGAAGAGCTCATCGCCACCGTCAACAGCGTCCTGCGCCTGCGGCGCGTGGAGCGCGAGGCCCTGGCGAACGCCGCCCGCCTGGAGGAGGCCGACCGCAAGAAGGACGAATTCCTCGCCATGCTCGCCCACGAGCTGCGCAACCCGCTGGCCGCCATCTCCGTCGCGGTGCAGATGCTTGGACAGAAGGACTCGAACGGCCTGTCCGAGGCCGACGCGCGCCGCCGCGACATCATCGAGCGGCAGGTGAGCCACCTGCGCCACCTGGTGGACGACCTGCTCGACGTCAGCCGCATCACGCGCGGCAAGTACGCCCTGCGCCGCGGCCAGCTGGACCTCAACACCGTGTTGCAGCACTCGCTCGCCGCCGCGCGGCCCGTGATGGAGGAGCGCGGGCTCATCCTGCGGGAAGCCTTCCCCACCGAGCCCTGCTGGGTGGACGGCGACCGGACGCGGCTGGAGCAGGTCTTCACCAACCTGCTCGACAACGCCGCCAAGTACTCGCCCGAGGGCGGCATCATCACCGTGGGGGCCCACGTGGCCGAGGACTCCCGCGTGCGTGTCTCCGTGCAGGACACCGGCATCGGCCTGCGGCCGGAGGACCAGGAGCACATCTTCGAGCTCTTCGCGCAGCTGGACGCGGGCCTCGCGCGCAGCCGGGGCGGGCTGGGCATTGGCCTGACGCTGGTGCGCCACCTCGTGGACGAACACGGTGGCCAGGTGGAGGTCTTCAGCGAGGGGCCGGGGCAGGGCAGCACCTTCACCATCACGCTGCCGCTGCTCACGGACGACGCGAGGCCCGAGGCCACCGTGGAGCGCATCGAGTCCCGCCGGGGCGAGTGGCGCATCCTCCTGGTCGACGACAACCCCGACGCGCGCGAGGGCCTGCGCGAGATGCTCCAGCTGTGGGGCCACACCGTCGCGGTCGCCTCGGACGGCCCGGAGGCGCTCGCCATGGCGGCCCCTGGCACCTACGACGTCATCATCCTGGACATCGGCCTGCCGGGCCTGGACGGCTATCAGGTGGCGCAGGAGCTGCGTGGGCGCGTGGCGTCGGACGCGCACCTCATCGCGCTCACGGGCTATGGGACGCCGGAGGACCGGGCCCGCAGCGAAGAGGCGGGCTTCGACCTGCACCTGGTCAAGCCCGTGGAGTTGGTGGAGATCGGCCGGGTGCTCGCGCAGCTGGGGCCCGTGAAGCGCGGCACGCGCCGCCGGTCCCAGGCGAAGAGCGCATAGGACCTCACGCCCGGGGCTGGAGGCCCGCCGCGGGCTGCTCCGTGCCTCGCCGCGTCCACCGGTCGCGGATCCATGCCCGGGCCGGCCTCTCCACGCGCTCATGCGTGAGCACGCTCAACCCCACCGAGCCCACGACGAACGCCGCCACCGCCCAGGCGGACGTGGGTGATTCACCCAGCCGCTTGAGCACGGACTTCCAGGCGAACAGCACCGGCATGTGCAGGAGGAAGAGCGCATAGCTCGCCTCACCCAGCCGCCGCAGTGGCCGTGAGGCCAGCACCCGCGCCACGGCTCCCTGGCTCCGCGACAGCAGGATGAACAGCGCCGCGAACACCGGCGCCAGCAGCCCGTTGTGCAACAGCGGGAAGGGCAGCGCCGTGCTCCCCGCGAGCGCCGCGATGACCCCCACGCACACCACCGCCAGCATCACCGGACGCGAGCGCTGCTCCCGCAGCAGGAAGAAGCGCGCCGCGAGGATGCCCAGGATGAACTCCGGCAGCCGCGCCAGCGGGTTGAAGCGCAGCGCCAGCATCCACGGGCCGGAGTGGTACGCGGACGCGGTGCCTCCGGTGTGGTCCGGATCCGCCACCATGTAGAGCGCCGGGAGCACCATCGAGGCGCCGTACGTCACCGCCGCGCCCACCACGAGCGCCTTCGGTCCCAGCAGGCCCAGCCTTCCGGCCAGGAAGGGGAAGGCCGCGTAGAAGAACGCCTCCACGGCCAGCGACCAGCCTGAGCCGTTCCACGCCATCGCGGTCCACGGCGTCCAGCTCTGGAGCAGCAGCGGCGTGACCACCAGCGCCTCCGCGTGTTGCAGTCCCCTGGAAGGGTCCACCGCCCACGTGTCGCGCAGCCCCTTGAGGTAGGCGGGCGCGTCGAGCGCCAGGCCCAACGCATAGACGGGATAGACGCGCGCGAAGCGGGCCACCCAGAACGCCCTGCGGGCCTCGTGCGTGTCCGGTGGCCGCTCCAGGTAGTTGTAGCCAAGGATGAAACCCGACAGGACGAAGAAGACGCTGAGGCTCACGTACCCGCTGTCGAGCAGCCCATGCAGCCCCAGCGGCGCCTCCGTGCCGGTGAAGACCAGGTGATACACGTGGTAGGCGACGACGTGCGCGGTCGCGAGGAACCGCAGCCCGGTGAGTGCATGCAGTGGCGGCAGGGAAGAAGCCATGAGGGCGGTGAGTCTCGCAGCCCCGAGCGCGCTCCTCAAACGGGCCCGGTGCCATGGACCTGCCCGACGGACGCGGAGACTCGCGGCACGAGTCAGGTCACCAGAAGTGTTTCAACCCCACCCAAGGCCGGAAGTTCTTCGCGAGGACGCGCACCGTACGAGTTCCGCGATGGACCGAGATGGCAGGCATTGAGCAGCCGAAAAGCGGGGTCACCAGGCAGTGCCGCCCGCCGGGCGCGCAGCTCAAGAACCTGTCCGACAGTCGGACAGGCTCAGGCCACACGATGCCGAGATCGTGCACCCGGTGGAGCTCAGCAGGCAGCTCACGGCGTCATGCGTGCGCGGACGAAGAAGGCGGGTTCACGGACAGGCACGCAGCTCAAAAACCTGTCCGACAGTCGGACAGGCTCGAGCCACACGAAGCCGAGGCAGCGTGCCTGGCGGAGTTCATCGGCAGGCCACGACGTCATGCCTGCGAGGACGGAAAGACGGATCCAGGGGCAGGGGCCCCGCCAGGTGCGCAGTCCAGAAACCTGTCCGACAGTCGGACAGGCTCAAGTCACATGAAGCACCGCTTGCGCCCCTGCCAGAGTTCCACGGTGGGCCGTGATGTTGTCGTGCATGCGCGGACTGCAAGGTGGGCCCACGGAGAGAGCCCCTGACGGGCGCGCAGCTGAAAAACCAGTCCGACAGTCAGACAGTCAGACAAGTCCGAGCCACATGCGGCCGAGGTCGCGCCCCTGTCAGAGCTCCGCAGTGGGCCGTGATGTTGTCGCGCATGTGCGGACTGCAAGGCAAGTCCACGGAGAGGGCCCGTGCCGGACGCGCAGTCCGGAAACTTGTCCGACTGTCGGACAAGTCCGAGCCACACGCGGCCGAGGTCGCGCCCCTGTCAGAGCTCCGCGGTGGGCCGTGATGTTGTCGTGCATGTGCGGACTGCAAGGCGGGTCCACGGGGAGGGCCCGTGCTGGACGCGCAGTCCGGAAACCTGTCCGACTGTCGGACAAGTCCGAGCCACACGCGGCCGAGGTCGCGCCCCGGGCGGAGCCCGCGGTGGGCCGTGATGTTGTCGTGCGTGCGCGGACGACAAAGTGGGCCCACGGAGAGGGCCCGTGCCGGGCGCAGTCCGGAAACTTGTCCGACTGTCGGACAAGTCCGAGCCACACGCGGCCGAGGTCGCGCTCCTGCCAGAGTTCTACGGTGGGCCGCGGCGTTGTGCGTGCGCGAACTGCAAGGTGGGCCCACGGAGAGGGCTCCTGCCGGGCGCGCAGTCCGGAAACCTGTCCGACAGTCGGACAGGTTTTCGCCGCATGGAGCCCGCGAACTTGTCCGACAGTCGGACAGGTTTTTCGCCGCCCGGGCCCGGAGGGCGCTCCCCTGGTTGGCAATGAGAATGGGGGCCGCATGGCCGTGTCAGACCCCTGTGGTTGGATGGCGATGCTGGAACGAGGAGGGGAATGGGGATGGGACGGGGAGGACTCGTGGCCTATGTGGAGGCGCAAATCGAGCGCGATATCGCGCTGGGACGGTTGCCCCCGAGCGGGCAATTCGGCTCGGAAGCGAAGCTGGCGCGTCGCTATGAGGTGTGCCGGGGCACCATTCGCGAGGCGCTCCGACGACTGGCCGCGCGGGGGCTGGTGGTGCAGCGCTCCGGACGCAAGACGCGCGCGGTGGCGCTGGATGAGTCGCTGACGTTGGAGAACCTGGGCCTGGCGCTGCATGACGCGCGCAACCCGGACGCCCGGTGGCTTCTGGAGGGCTACTTCAGCCTCAAGCGGCAGGTGCTGGTGGAGCTTCTGGCCGATTGCTGCGCGAGGGCGTCGGACCTCGACCTGGAGCGGCTGAGGAGCACGTGCTTCCAGCTCCAGGACGCGGCGCGCTGGGAGTCGGGGGCCACCTGCGCCCAGGTGGAGTTCGAGTTGCTGCGGCAGGCTGCGCGAGTGGCGGCGCGTCCCGGCCACGTGCTCCTCGTTCAGTCCCTGCAGCGGGCATTCCTCGGAGGCGCCGCCCAACTGCTGCCGCTCCTGGGCGGTGAGGCGCTGCGCGAGTGGGCGTTCCGCGTGATGGCGATTCTTCACGAGCGCGACGTGCGGGCGCTTCAGCACGAGCTGCCGGCGCTGCTGAAGGCTTGCGATGAGCGCGTGCTGAATGCCTTCGCTCCCGTCCCCGTGAAGCCTGTGTCCTCCGAGGCCCCATGCTCCCAGGAGGAACTTCTCAGCACCCCTGTGTCAGCCACCGCGCGGGACGATGCGCTGGAGGCACGGCCTTGCGTGCAGGAGTGCCATCTCGGCGAGCCCATGCAAGTCATCGGGCAGGAGAGGGCGCTGGAGGCACAACCCCCGGGCGAGGAGCGCGAACTCGGCGGCGTCGCGTCAGCCGCTGGGGATGGCCAGGTGCTCGGAATTGCTCCCTGCTTCCATGGGGAGGTCCCTGCCGTGGAGCCTGACATCAGGACGGACTTGCCGGGAGCGGCCTTGGGAAACCGGTCCGACTGTCGGACAAGTTGGGACGCTTCGCCTCCGGAGGGTGGCCTTCAATCCGAACCATCAACCACCCGCGCTCATGGACGCACCGGCGTGGCGGAGCGCGAGGAGGGTGGAGCGATTCACGGCCGCCTGAGACGGTGGGCGGCTCGTCTCTGGCGGTCCATTGCGCATTCCCTGGGACGACCTGCCTCGGGGGCCCGTGCTCCAGGCGAACTGCTCAGAGCTGTTCGAGGCCCGGTGCCGACGAGCCTTTCACCGTCGCCTCGTCCGGACGCAGCTTCGTGCGCACGCGCGGGTCCAGCTTGAGGATGACCGCCTCCACCGCCTGCGCCTGGGTGTAGTCGCTGGCCGGCGTGAGCAGGAACAGGCCGACGGCCGCGTCGCCTCCCGCCGCCAGCGCCACCTTCCTCACGTGCGCGATGAGGTCCTGCTTGGAGTCCACCCGCCCCCGGCTGAAGGCCAGCTTGCCCAGCAACTGGTGCGAATATCCGTCCTTCACCTGGAGCGTGTGGGCGGTCATCTCGATGCCCTCCGGCAACGTCTCCTGCAGAAAGATGACCGACGCCGCGTCCTTCACCGCCGCCGCCTGGGTGAGCACCTCGCGGTCGCGCTCGGGCTGGTACTCGCCGTAGCCCCGGTACTGGTTCTGCTCCAGGGCCTTGCCGTGGAGGTAGGTCGAACCCGAGCAACCCAGGATGGCGAAGGTGCCTACGACGAGGGAAAGACAGACAGGTCGAAGGTTCATGCCCTGGCTGTCTAACACAGCGCGCGAGTGCGCTCCTGGACGCGCGGTGTGCCCTTTCGTGCATGAAGCTGGAAATGGAGGCCCCGGCTTCGGCGTAGAACGGGCCACATGCTCAGCCTGCGCAACCTGGTGAAGGTGTATCCGGGCCCGGTGACGGCCCTTCGTGGCGTGGACCTGGATGTCCCCAAGGGAATGTTCGGGCTGCTCGGGCCCAATGGCGCGGGCAAGTCCACGCTGATGAAAATCCTCTCCGGCCTGCTGGAGCCGACCTCCGGCGAGGTGACGCTCGACGGCCTGGACCTCGTGCGCCACCCGGAGGCGCTGCGCCCACACCTGGGCTACCTGCCGCAGGAGTTCGACTTCTATCCGTACCTCTCCGGGCAGGACATGCTGCGCTACCTGCTGGAGCTCAAGGGCGTCACCGCGCCGCAAGGGCTGAAGGCCCTGTGCGCCCAGTTGCTGGAGCGTGTGAACCTCACCTTCGCGGCGAAGCGCAAGGTGAAGGAGTACTCCGGCGGCATGCGGCAGCGGCTGGGCATCGCGCAGGCCCTGGCCGGCGACCCGAAGCTCCTCATCGTGGACGAGCCCACCGCGGGCCTGGACCCCGAGGAGCGCCAGCGCTTCTACCGGCTGCTCGCGGAGGTGGCCCACGAGCGCACGGTGCTCCTGTCCACGCACATCGTGGAGGACGTGGCCATGCTCTGCCCTCGCTTCGCCGTCATCCGCCACGGCCGCGTGATGGCCATCACCAGCCCCACCGAGGCCAAGGCCGCTCTCCACGACACCCTCTTCGAGGGCACCGTCCCTCCGGCCGACATGGCCGCCTTCCAGCAGGCCCACCGCGTCACCCAGGCGGTGCTCTTCGAGGGCCGGAACCGCGTGCGCATCCACGCCGCCCCGGGCGCACCCGTGCCCCCTGGCTTCGAGCGCACGCCGCCCACGCTGGAGGACGCCTACCTCCTCCTGATGAAGGACGCGCCCGGGCCCAAGGCCCCCGCGCCCACGGCGGCCCCGGCTCCAGCGTCCGCCCCGGCGGTGGGCGCGTGAACGCGGCCCGGCTCTGGCGTGTGGCGCGCACCGAGTGGCGGCACCAGACACGGCGCCCCTTGTTCTGGGTGCTGCTGGTGTTGCTGGTGCTGGTGGTGTGGGGCGTGTCCTCCGGCAACGTCACCATCGACGCGGGCAGCACGGAGGTGGGTGGCAAGAAGGCGTGGATCACCAGCGCCTTCGCCGTCGCGCAGACGGTGCTCCTGCTCACCTTCATGCTGTTCACCTTCTTCGTGTCCGTGGGCGCGGGCATGTCCGTCATCTCCGACGACGAGGCCCGTGTGCAGCCCATCATGCACACCACGCCGCTGACGCCCTCGGAGTACGTGTGGGGCAAGTTCGCGGGCGTGCTGGGCGCGTATGTGCTGGCGCTCGGGTGGATGATGGGGCTGCTCGTCTTCTTCCACCACGTCGTGCCCGCGGGCGCGGACGCGGAGTTCCGCGGGCCCTTCGCTTGGGGGAACTACGTGGGCGGCGCGGTGTGGTTCGGCCTGCCGCTCATCGTCTTCATGGCGGGCGCGGCCTTCGCCACGGGCGAGCGCACGCGCCGCGCGGTGCCGGTGTACTTCCTGCCGGTGGGGCTGTTCTTCCTCTGCGCGTTCTTCCTCTGGGATTGGTCTCCCGGCTGGCTGGACCCGAGCGTGAACCGGTTCCTGATGGCGCTGGACCCCGGCGGCTTCCGGTGGCTCACGGAGACGTGGATCAAGGTGGACCGGGGCGTGGACTTCTACAACACGCAGCCCGTGGGCCTGGACGCCCTCTTCGTCACCAGCCGCTTCGTGCTCATGGCCCTGGGCCTGGGCGCGGTGGCCTGGAGCGAACGCCACTTCCGCCGCGCGCTCCGGGGCGAGGTGCGCACGAAGGCCCCTCGCAAGAGCGTGGTCATCGACGCGCCGCCCACGCAGGTGGCGCTGTCGCACGCGGAGGCACCGCTGTCCGCGCTGCGCATGGCCGTCCGTCCGCCGGGCTTCTGGACGGGGCTGTGGACGGTGACGCGCGCGGAAGGGCGGGGGCTGCTGTCGCAGCCGGGGCTCTACCTGTTCCTGCCCCTCTTGATGTTGCAGATGGTGTCCCAGGGCGCCACGGCGGTGGGCCCCTTCGACACGAGCCTGCTGCTGGTGCCCGGCCGCTTCGCGGTGCGCACGATGGGGCAGGCGTCGGTGCTCGTGTGTCTGTTGTTGATGTTCTACGTGGTGGAGTCGCTGGAGCGCGAGCAGGCCTCCCACTTCGCGCCCATCCATGACGCGACCCCTGTGCGCACGCTGTCGGTGCTGCTGGGCAAGGCGCTGGCGAACAGCCTGGTGGCGGTGGCGTTGCTGACGGCCATGGCGCTCGCGGGCTCGCTGGTGCAGGTGTCCCAGGGCACGGTGCCGCTGTCGCTGACGCCGTATGTCCTGGTGTGGGGGCTGTTGCTGTTCCCCACCTTCCTCCTGTGGACGGGCTTCATCCTGGCCGCGCGCGCGGTGACGGGAGGCCGCTTCGGCACCTATGCGCTGGCCCTGGCCGCGCTGGGCCTCACCGGCTACGTCGCCGTGCGAGGCGACCTCACCTGGGTGACGAACTGGCCCCTGTGGGACGCGGTGCGGTGGACCGACCTGGGCGCGTTCCAGATAGACCGCGCCGCGCTGGTGCTCAACCGCGTGGCCGCGCTGGGCGGAGCGGTCTTCTTCACCGCGCTGGCGGTGCGCCTGGACGGCCGGCGCGTGCGGGACCCGGTGACGACGCTGGAGGGACTGAAGCCCTCGGGCCTTGGACGCGGGCTGTGGCGGCTGGCGCCTTGCCTGGCGGTGCCGGTGGTGGCGCTGACGTGGCTGGGCATCCTCGTGGGGCAGGGCCACCAGGGCGCGGCGGCGAAGAAGCGCGCCAGGGAGTACTGGCAGAAGAACCTGGCGACGTGGAAGGACGCGCCGCAGCCCATGCTGGCGGACGTGGACCTGGACGTGGACCTGGAGCCGGAGGCGAGCGCCTTCCGCATGAAGGGCACGTACACGCTGATGAACCGTCACGCCGTGGCGCTGCCGCGCTTCGCCTTGAGCGGCGGCGACGGCTGGACGGACGTGCGCTGGACGCTGGACGGCCAGGACGTGACGCCGGAGGACCGCGCCGGGTTGTATGTCTTCACGCCGTCCACGCCGCTGCCCCCCGGCGCGAAGGTGACGGTGGGCTTCCAGTACGCGGGCCACGTGCCCGCGGGCGTGTCCCGCGCGGGCGGCTCGTTCAAGGAGTTCATCCTCCCGTCCGGCGCGGTGCTCACCAGCGAGACGCCCACGTTCGCGCCGGTGGTGGGCTACGAGGAGGAGCGCGGCATCGACCCGAAGGAGAACAAATACGAGCCGCGCGTGTACCCGGACGACTTCTACGAAGGGCCCACCGAGTCCTCCTGGGGCAGCAACATGCCGTTCCCGTTCCGGATCCGCGTGAGCGGCCCGGAGGCCTACACGCTCAACTCCGTGGGCGTGCGCGAGAGCGACACGGTGAAGGACGGCCGGCGCACCACCGTGTGGCGGAGCGACCATCCGGTGAGCTTCTTCAACGTCATCGCGGGAAGGTGGACCCGCGTGGACGGCGCGGGCACGGTGGTGTTCCACGACCCCGCGCATGGCTACAACGTGCCGGAGATGATGCGGGGGCTGGAGGCCGCGCGCCGGTACTACTCGGAGTGGTTCCATCCGTTCCCGTGGGCGGAGCTGAAGCTGTCCGAGTTCGCCGGCCTGGACACCTACGCGCAGGGCTTCCCCACGGACATCACGTTCTCGGAGTCCATCGGGTTCCTCACGCGAACGACGCCGGAGTCGAACGCGGTGCTGCTCGTCACCGCGCACGAGGCCGCGCACCAGTGGTGGGGCAACCTGCTCATCCCCGGCAAGGGACCCGGCGGCAACGTGCTGTCGGAGGGCATGTCGCATTACTCGTCGCTGAAGCTCATCGAGCAGCTCGACGGGCAGGAGGCTCGCCGGCAGACCGCGAAGCGCATGGAGGAGCGCTACGGCAAGGACCGGCGCGTGGACGCGGAGCAGCCGCTGGTGAAGCTGGACGGCTCGCGCGACGGCGACACGGTGGTCCTCTACGAGAAGGGCGGCTGGACGTTCTGGATGCTGGAGGACCTGATGGGCCGCGACGCGATGCACGCGGGGCTCCAGGCCTTCCTGAAGCAATACATGAACAACGCCGACCACCCGGTGCTGCAGGACTTCATCGCGGTGATGCGCCCGTTCGCGCCGTCACCCGAGGCGTTCGACCGCTTCACCCGGCAGGCCTTCTTCGAGGTCGTGGTGCCCGAGTACCGCGTCACCGACGCGCGCGTGACGAAGGACCGCGGCCAGTGGGTGACCACGGCGACGGTGACGAACGTGGGCACGGGCCGCATGCCGGTGGAGGTGACGGTGACGAAGGCCGGTGAGTCCGCCGCGCCCCTGGGGGCCGCGGAGGCCGTGACGCGCGCGGAGCCCGGCGCGGGTGAAGCGGTGCAGGTGACGCTGCGCTCGGAGTTCGAGCCGGAGCGGCTGCTGGTGGACCCGGACGTGCGCGTGCTCCAGCTACGCCGCGAGCAGGCCCAGGCGAAGCTCTCGCCGCCGTGACACGGTGACATGCGTGTCCCCGCGCTGGGGACAGGTTGTCACGATGTCAGACGTCACCGCCGGGCCGCTCCCTCTGTGAGCAGGCTGGCACATCGATTGCGGTGGGTGTCCTCCGCATGACGGGCCTCGGGGGTCCGCTTCATGACGGGGGTTCATCACATGGTCGCGATGAAGTGGAAGCTGGGTGTGTCGCTGGTGCTCGTGTCGGCGGTGGCGTTCGCGCAGGAGGAGGCCGTCACCACGGGCTCGTTCCCGGTGGAGCGCCGCAACGTGGTGACGGTGTCCGTCCCCCTCCAGAGCCTGAGTCACCTGTCACTCGAGGGCGAGCGCGTGATGGGGGAGCGCTTCTCCGTGGGCCTGGGCGTGTCCGCGCTCTTCAACCAGGTGCGCTCGAGGTTTGATGAGACCCAGGCTGACGGCGTGGAGGGGTTCGACAGCGGCTCCTACCGGCTGGGCCTCGAGCCTTCGGTGCGCTTCTACCTGACGGGGCGGGCGCCCCAGGGCCTGTGGGTGTCACCGCGCCTGGAGGCGAGCCTGGGGCGCAACACGAGTGAAACGGTGCCGAGCCAGGACGAGGGACTGTCGTTGATCGACAACTCCACGGACATCTGGTCCGTGGGTGGGGCGGCGGTCGTGGGCTACAGCGTGGTGCTGGAGCCCGGCTTCACGGTGCAGGGCGGCGTGGGGTTCGGGGCCCGCCGCGAGGCGCTCGCCTACGACGTGGTGCGCCCCGGCGAGAACGGCCTTTCGGCGCTGACGCGGGTCCACCAGTCGACGTGGCTGTTCACCCAGCGCATCCTGCTCAACGTGGGCTGGGCCTTCTAAAGGTCAGGGCCCGTGCGCCCGCGTGCTCACGGTCCACGGCGTGCGAGTCGTGTCCACCCACAGGAGCTGGAGGTCCCAGCCGCCGGGCGCGGCGCCGGGCGTGTCGGTGGCGACGGCGAAGACGCGCGTGTCCGGCTGGGGCGTCACGGAGAAGCTGGTGCGCGGCGCGCGGTTGGCGTCGTTGGACGGCACCACGCCCAGAGTGACGGTGCCCCCGGAGGGCAGCGGCAGGCCGTCCTGCGCGGTGGCGGAGGCGAAGGGCACGTCGAGGAAGGGCGCGTCCGGCAGCACGCGGCGCTCCGAGCCCAGCGGGCCCACGTCCACGGCGGGCGTGTTCGCGGCCGCGTGCACCCAGCGCAGGCGCAGGTTGGACGGGTCGCTCGCGAAGCGGTCCGTGAGGGGCAGCAGCGTGAACGGAGATGCGGCCGGCCGGGGCGGCACGAGGTATCCCGCGGCGACCATCAGGTAGCGCTCGCCCGGGACGAGCGTGGGCGTCGTCGCCGTCACCACCGGCGCGCTCGTGGGGCGCTCCGTCCCGGACGCGGCGGCGAAGAAGTCCAGCGTGTACGCGCCCGGCGGTACCTGGAGCGGTGAGGACAGCGCGCCGTAGGCGAGGCCCCCGGACAGCTCGCGGTCGCTGGCGAAGAGGTCCAGCGCGGGCGCGTCCGGCGACGCGTGCAGCACGTACACCGTGGGGTTCTGCCGGAGGATGGCCAGCGTGCCGTCGCGGCCCGCGGTGAGCAGCGAGAAGCCGTCGCCCGCGCGCGCCGGGGCGGACATGAGGCCGGTGGCGACGACGAGCGTGTCGGTGCCGGAGCCGGGCGCGGGCACGGTGAAGGACGTCAGCGGCTGTCCGCCCGTGCGGAGGCCCACCTGGAACGCGGCGCCGGAGGGAAGCACCAGCGCCGCTTCTCCAGAGTCCTTGAAGCGCGCGAGCGCCCCCACCTCCACCGAGCCGTCATTGCCCAGGTCCACGTCCACCGTCGGCGCGTCCGTGCCGGCGTTGACGATGCGCACGCGCGTCTGGCCTCCGTCGGCGGGCACGGTGTTGTCGCGCAGGAGCATCGTGCGCATCGCCGCGTCGGAGTCCGAGGACCCGAAGGCCCCCGCGGCCACCACCGTCCAGCGCGTCCCGGCCTCCATGCCCACCGGCTGGGACACGACAGGGCGCGAGTCCACCGCCGCGCCCGTGGGCCGCAGCTCCACGGTGACCGCGCCCGCGTCGCGCGTGAGGTAGGGCGTGGTGGCGCCATAGGCCACGGCCCGGGCCACGGGCGTGGGATTGCCCGCGAGGTACACGTCCATCGCGGGAGCGCCCGGCGCGGCCTGCACGATGCGCAGCTGGGCTTGGGTTGGGGGGACGAGCACCGGCCCGTCCTGGGTGGGAGGCGTGTCGGAGTCCTCCGCCGAGCCGCCGCCGCACGCGGGCGCGAACACCCCCAGCGACGTGAGCGCGACGACGAGCAGTGTCTTCCCCCGCATCCAGGCCATGTCGAAGTCCCCTCCTCGGCGGGCCGCGGACGCGGCTCGGCACCGATGTCGACAGGGGTAAGGGTGGGCATCACCCTCACGCGGGCGAACCCCCACGCAAGGGCCACTGTCCGCCCGCGACGTTGTGCACCGGCGCACGTCGCAAGTCCCGGGCATCACGGGCGTGGAGGGCTTCAAGGGGCGGCAGGAGGCGATCACCCGGCCCCGCGGTCACGGTCGCCCGGCCGCCGCGGCGCGGCATCCCGCCCGGGTCATCCCGTGTTCAAAACACATCATCGCGCGAGGAGAGAGGAATGGGGCGCGCGGATGCCGAGGAGTGCGACGGCGCTGGTAGGGTCGGAGGCACCATGAACCTCGCGTCCCTTCCGCTCATCGTGTCCCTGCTCACGGCGCAGACGCCCGCGCCGGCGCCGTCGAAGACGCCCCCCGCGCCGGCCGCCGCCGCGAAGGCCCCGTCCGCCGTCCCCGGCATCGCCCCGCTGCCCGGCCTGCCCAACCTGTGGGTGAGCGGCGTGCCGGCGGTGCCGCCCGCGCTCTCCCAGCGCGTGCAGCAGTACCTGGAGTCCCGCTCCGCGCAGCTGTTGGACGTGAGCGGGGATGGCCAGCAGGTGCTCATCTCCACGCGCTTCGCGGACGTCAATCAGCTGCACCTGGTGGAGATGCCGCTGGGCTCGCGCACGCAGCTCACCTTCACGAAGGAGCCCATCAACCGGGCGCGCTTCCTGCCGGGCAATCCGCAGGTCATCTTCTACCTGCAGGACACGGGCGGCGGAGAGTTCTACCAGGTGCTCAAGCTGGACCGGCGCACGGGCCGCTCGGAGCTGCTGACGGACGGCAAGAGCCGGCATGAGGAGCTGGTGGTGTCGAAGGACGGGCGCTGGCTCGCGTACGCGGGCACGGGGCGCAACGGCAAGGACACCGACGTGTACGTCGCGCCCACGGCGGACCCCAAGCAGGCGAAGCGGGTGACGGAGGTGGAGGGCAGCTGGGCGCCGCTGGAGTTCTCCCAGGACGGCTCCAAGCTGCTCGTGCGCCAGTACCGCGCGGCGGATGACGCGGACTTGAGCGTGGTGGACGTGAAGACGAACACGCGCACACAGCTGACGCCCAAGGAGGGCAAGGGCAGCGTGGACGCCGCCGTCTTCACGCACGACGGGCAGGGCGTGTACGTGGCCACGGACCGCTACAGCGACTTCGCGGAGGTGTACCGGCTGCCGCTCACGGGCGCGCCTCCGGCCGCGCCGCCGTCGCTGACGAAGTCGGTGCGCTGGAACGTGCAGGACCTGGAGCTGTCTCCGGACGGGCGCAAGCTGGCGGTGGCCATCAACGAGGAGGGCTTCGGCCGGCTGTACCTGCTGGACACGCGCACGCAGGCGCTGTCGCCGGTGGAGACGCCGCGCGGGGTGCTTTCGCAGGTCCGCTTCCCGGCAAAGCGGTCGGACCGCGTGGCGTTCTCGCTGACGTCGGCGCGCGTGCCGCTGGACATCTTCACGGTGGACCTGGGGACGAAGAAGACCACGCGCTGGACGCGCTCGGAGGTGGGCGGGTTGGATCCGGAGACGTTCGTGGAGCCGGAGCTGGTGCGCTACCCGTCCACGGACGGCGTGAAGGTGCCGGCGTTCCTGTACCTGCCGAAGAACGCGAAGGGGAAGGTGCCGGTGGTGGTGATGTTCCACGGCGGCCCGGAGGGCCAGAGCCAGCCCATCTTCAGCGCGCAGACCCAGCTGATGGTGACGGAGCTGGGCATGGCGGTGCTGCTGCCCAACGTGCGCGGCTCGGAAGGGTACGGCAAGGCGTACCGCGCCATGGATGACGGCGTGAAGCGCGAGGCGAGCCTGGCGGACATCGGGGCCACGCTGGACTTCGTCGCCTCCCGGCCGGAGCTGGACGCGTCGCGGGTGGGCATCTACGGCGGCTCGTACGGTGGCTACATGACGCTGGCGGCGGCGGCGTTCTTCCCGGAGCGCATCAAGGCGGCGGTGGACGTGGTGGGCATCTCGTCGCTGCCGTCGTTCCTGCAGAACACGCAGGCGTACCGGCGGGACCTGCGGCGCGCGGAGTACGGTGACGAGCGCAACCCGGAGGTGCGCAAGGTGCAGGAGCGCATCTCGCCGCTGGGGTCGGTGGACAAGATCCGCGCGGCGCTCTTCGTGCAGCAGGGGGCCAATGACCCGCGCGTGCCGCAGTCGGAGGCGGAGCAGATCGTCCAGGCGGTGCGCAAGAAGGGCTCGGACGTCTGGTACCTGCTGGCCACGGACGAGGGGCACGGGTTCCAGAAGAAGACCAACCGGGACATGGCCCAGACGACGGCGCTGATGTTCTTCGAAAAGCACCTGCTGGGACCGGCGGCAGGGCAGGGGAGCGGGGCAGCGGGCGGAAGGTAGCCCTCACTTCGGAGGGACCCGGCCGCCGCCGATATGTCGGCGGCCGGGGGACGTTACACATTGTCCATGTCAGCGAGGAGAGTCCTATCCATGAAGCGCAACAGCCAGTCATTGCGTCGGGGTGTGGGAGTGTTGGCGGTACTCGCGGGTGTGGGCGGAGCGTGGGCGTCCTCGGCGCAGGACCAGATCGGCTTCAGCGTCGCGCGGACGCAGTTCAACCTGCGGATCACGCCGGACAACGTCACGGGGCCCGAGTTCCAGGTGTCCCGTCTTCCAGGCGAGCTGCGAGGCCGCGTGGCGGACGCCCCGGTGACGCTGAGGCTGGAGGACGAGAAGGTGAAGGGCAACATCGGGACCGCGGTGGTGAACCTGGACGTGAAGAAGGAAGGCGACGCGCTGAAGGCGAAGGGCGGCTTCTACGGGCGCCCCGTCAACCTGACGCTGTCGCCGCAGGAGCTGACGGTGTACGTGCGCGACTGCACGTACCGGCTGAAGGCGAAGGAAGAAGGCCGCACCTACGAGGGAAAGCGCAGCTGCGACCGCTCGTTCATGCCGCCCACGGTCATCACGCTGCCGGACGCCTTCCTCGCGGCCTCGCCCGCGGAGCAGGCGTCGCTGCTGCTCCTGGCGCTGTAGTTTCCCCATAGGCTCGGGACGCGATGACGCGTTCCGATTCCCGTGGAGAGGAGGCCTGGCACCGGATGCTGCCGGTGCTGGGACTCCTGTGGGTGTTCTCGCTGGCCGCGTGCGCGATCGATGGCTCCTTCGAGCGGGAGCCGTTCGAAGAGGCGACGGGTGAAGACACCCCGGCCGAACGCGCGGGCCTCGGATTCACGCGAGAGGGGGCATTGGAGCGCGCTTCGCCCGTGGGCAGTGAGCGCGCCCGGCAGGCGGAAGCGGCCCGGGTGGTGCGTGAACTCTGGGAGGTCGCGGGTGCGCGCGGAGTTCCCGGCGAGTCGTGGACCTTTGACTACCAGGTGCACGGCGGTGCGCTGACGTTGTTGTCCTTCCGGCGCACGGCGGCGGGCCAGGGCGCCAATGCGACCGCGGAGTGGAGCGGGTTCTCCCGCGAGCTGACGCGGAGCCTGTCCACGCTGGTGGGGGTGAAGCCGCGACGCCTGCGCTTCACGCTGGAGCGAGGGTTGGAGCGCTGGCGCTTCGAGCTGGAGGCGGTCCGCGGTCCGGTCGCGGTCCATGCGCGAACGGTGCCCGAGTCCCTACCGGGCGCATCCGGACTTCTGGTGTCGGATGCGCTGACGGTGGCCCGGCAGCTGCTGCCCGCGTCTCGCGTGCCTTGGGAGGGGCGGGTGCAGGAGCGGGCAAGGCTCCAGTTCGAAGGACTGCGATTGCATCCGGAGGTAGAGCCGGGCGTCTTCGAGGTTCAGGAGGGTTCGGGCCGGAGGACTGCGCCCGGGAGCGCGGACCTGCGCATGCCCGTGGTGCAGGCGCTGTTGCCCTTCGCGAACGCGGTGGGAAGCCGCACCGTCGAATTGGAGCTGGAGGGAATGCACGTGCGCGGTGAAGCCGAGCCGCGCTGGCGGGTGGTGGCGGCGACGACGCTCGAACCCTCCGCGCCTCCGGATGGGATGCAGGACATCGCCAGGGAGTACCGGGCGATGCAGGAGGACATCCTCCGGCACTGGCGTGAGGAGGTACAGGACAGTGCGCGCCTCGCGGGAGTGTGGTCCTTCGAGCAGCTCGCATACTGGTACGTGGGAGGCTTCATCGCGAAGGGAGCGCTCGGCGCGATGGAGGCCGTCGCGCCCACGGTGGTCTCGGTGCTGGGCAGGGGCGGGGCGAAGGCCGCACAGTGGTTCCGAACGGTGTTGATCCGCACTCCGCCCGCAGAGCGCGAAGCCCTCCAGCGCATCTGGATGAAGGTAGAGGCAGAGGGCCTGATGGCGCTCGAGGCCGGGGAGCAGGCCCGACTCCGGTCCTTGCTGAAAGGCATGGAGCACCGGCTTCGGACACCCATCACGGACAAATACTCGAAGGACAAGCTTCGGGAATGGGCTCGGCAGGAATACTTCGAAGTTCATCAGCCCCGGCTGGCCCAGGCCCTGGGGAAGGAGCGCCTGGGGACGTACCAGGTGCACCATCTGGTGCCCATCGAGCATGCCCATCTGTTTCCCACCCGCGGTGTCAACGCGGCGGAGAACCTGGTGGGCATGGCGCGGGAGGTTCATTCGAGCGTCAACTCGGTTTGGACGTTCGTGCGGACGAACACGAAGCGCGTCTCCGCCAGGGAGGTGGAGGAAATTGCTCACATCACGCACAACCACTTCGGACGGTGGTTTCACGTCCTGTACGATCCGTCGAAGTCAGGAGCTGCACTTGCCTCCGCGGAGAAGGCCGCGCTGAAGGAAGTCGCGGCCGTGCTGGGTTTGTAGGTCCTGGCGTTTCAGGAGGCGTGTTCGCTTGGCTGGACCGGATACGGAGGGGAGCGGATGGATGAGGCTGGTGGAGACCTGCCATCGCTTGGGCTTTCAGGTCAGCGTGGAGCCCCCCTCGGCCGATGCCCCTCGGCCTGGTTCAACGCTGTTGGATGCGCCAATCGATCCGATACTCGCCGGACTCTATTCGCGGGCGGGCCGAGCCACTCTGGGAGACATCGAGCTGTATCGCCCTGGCTCCGGTCCGGATGGCGTCCTCGACGTGAATGCATGGCTGCGGAGCAGGGGACAGGTTCCACTCCCTTCATGCGTTCTCTTCGGACAGGTCGCGAACCTCGCCTACTACTACGGCGTCGTTCCAGAGCTGGCGGATGCTCGCGGAGTCCAGCCCGTGCTCTACCTCGACATGCAGGAGGACCTGCTGGTGGTGCCGGTGGCTTCCAGCGTGGACCAGTTGCTCAACCAGCTTGCCCGGTTCATGGAGCTGCTTCCGGGGGAACCTGACTTCGTCCCGGGCAGATGCTCGACCACGACGTTCCCCTTCGCGGCGGCAGGGCTCGTCGCGCAGGACACGGCACTCGTGGAGATGATGCGCGCGGGCCGCTTCGACGGACTCGTGACCCGGGACGCGGAGAGTCAGCGCTGGATGCAGCAGGTGCTCGACCTGTGACTCCGCGCAGGCTCTGCCTCCTCATCGCCTTCACCGCGCTCGTGACCGCCGTGGGCACGGGCGTGTGGCTCGCGTGGCCCGGACCGGACCTCACCGCTCAGGCGGACCTGTCGGATGAGCCGGTCCACCTGAGCCTCGAATCCAGCGACGACCTGGACAGCGAAGGGAGCGAACCTCCTGACGTCGTCGTGCTGAGCAACGGCATCCGGCTCACCCACGTCCCCTCCAACTGCCACGCGGACACCCGGGGCTCGCTCGCCTGCGAGGACCGCTGCGACTCGGACGACGCGTGCCCCGCCGACACCGTGTGCGCGCATCACCCGGACTTCGGCTTCCGCGACTGCCAGCCCCTGCACCGCTTCTGCGACGACGCGTCGGACTGCACCCCGTCCGATACCTGCCACCCCGTGGACACGTCCGCGTCTGGCCAGGCCCTGCGCCGCTGCGTGCCACAGGGAACGCTGCGCGCCGGGGACCGGTGCACCGGGTACGCACGTGAACTGGAAGGCCGCTGCGCGCCGGGGCTCCTGTGCATCCATGAGTTCTGCGGCCCGCCGTGCGACGTGCACGACCCGGACGCCTGCGCCACCGGCACCGAGTGCGCCCCCAATCCCTACCGCGTCCGCGGCGCCTGCGTCCCCAGCTGCCGCGACCGCGCCTGTCCCCAGGGCGAACGCTGCGAAACGGACGGCCCGGGCGAAGTGCCCATCTGCCGCCCCTTCGTGGGCCCCGCCTGCCTGGACGACGCGCCCTGCGCCGCGAACCAGGACTGTCTGCGCGGCTTCGCCGAGCCCACGCTCGAAACCATGGCCTTCGAGTGCCGCGCCCGCTGTGACGACCAGACCCCTTGCGCGAAGGGCCTCACCTGCGATGAGAGCAGCGGCTACTGCTTCCAGCCCTGCACCCGCGACACCGACTGTCCCACCCCCGAGCGCTGCCACGTCCTCCACCGCCGCGAATCCCAGCGCGGCTGCGGCTTCATCGCGGAAGGGCTCCCCGCCTTCCACCGCTAGCCCCGCGGCAGCTCCACGATGAACGTGGAGCCCTCGCCCAGGACGCTCTCCACTTCAATGTGGCCGCCCATCGCCTCGACAATCTGGCGGGCGATCCACAGTCCCAGCCCGAAGCCGCCGTAGTTGCGCTCGGACACTGCGCGCTCGAAGCGGTGGAACAGGCGCGGCAGGTGCTCCTTCGCGATGCCGATGCCGCCGTCCTTCACCCGCAGCCGGGCCCGGTCTTCTTCCACCTCCAGCGACACGTGCACCGGGTTGCCCCGCCCGTACTTCAGCGCGTTGGAGAACAGGTTGGTGAAGACCTGATCCAACCGCAGCCGGTCCCACTGCCCCACCACCTCCGGCGCCAGCGACAGCTCCAGCGGCGTACCCGAGCGCGCGTACTCCTGCTCGAAGCGCTCGGCCACCTCCCGCACCAGCGCCCCCAGCTCCAGGGGCTCCAGCACCAGCTCCAGCTTCCCCGCGCTCAAGCGCGACACGTCCAGCAGGTCGTTCACCAGCAAGGTCTGCCGCTTCACCTGCCGGTCCACCCGCTCCAGGCCGCGCTTGAGCCGCTCCGGGTCGAAGGCCGCTCCCGACTTCGTCAGCCCCGCCAGCAGGCTCTGCACCTGGAGCTGCAGCGCGCTGATGGGCGTCTTCAACTCATGGCTCGCGATGGACAGGAACTCCTCGCGCAGGCGGATGGCCTGACGCGCGTCCCGGTAGAGGCTTGCGTTGTCCAGGGCCAGCGCCGCGCGCCGGGCCAGCTCCTGCGCCAGCGCCAGGTCGTGCGCGTCGTACGCCCCCTTCGACGTGACGAACGTCAGCGCCCCCAGCGTGTGCCCGCGCACCCGCAGCGGCACGCACAGGTACGCGCACGTCCCGCCCGCCCGCGCGTACGACGGGTCCCCCTCCGACAGCCCCGAGCGCGACTCCGGCCTCCCGGACTGGATGACCCGCGACACCACCGCGAGCCCCGGGGGCGGCACCTCTCCGTCCCCGACGCCCGCCGTGGCCACGCAGCGCACGCCGCCGGACTCGTCCTCCAGGAACACGCCGCAGGCCTCCGCGTACTGCGGCACCGCCAGGTGCGCCACGCGCTCCAGCGTCTCCTCCTCCTCCAGGCTCCCCGCCAGCACCCCGCCGGCCTCCGCGAGGAAGCGCTGCGCCGCCTCGCCGCGCTGGCGCTCGGTGATGTCCACCATCACGCTCAGGCACTGCGGCGGTCCGCTCGCCGGGTGCACGCGCCCCGTCCACATGGCCACCTGCACCGAGCCACCGTCGCGCCGCCGCGCCGCCAGCGGCGCGCCGTCCAGCACCGTGCCCCGCGTGGCGCGCTCCAGGCCCTGGCGGAAGGCCTCCCAGTGCTCCGGCGGCACGGCCGGCAGCACCTTCCCCAGCACCTCCTCCGCCGTCCACCCCAGCATCCGCTCCGCGGCCGGATTCCACAGCCGCACCGTGCCGTCCGGATCCAACAGCATGATGGCCGTGGGGCTCGCCTGGATGATGGCCTCCAGCGTCCCATGCGCCTCGCGCAGCGCCGCCCGCGCCCGCTGCTCGCGCTCCAGCAGCCGCGCCCGCGCCAGCGCCTGCGCCGCGTGGTGCGCCACCAGTTGGAGGAAGGCCCGCTCGTCATCGTCGAACCCGTGCGGCAGGCCGAAGGTGAACACCAGCGCCCCCAGCACCCGCCCGTCCGCCACCAGCGGCAGACACGCGGACGAGTTCGCCGGCCGCTCCGACCCCGACAGCGCGTCCTCCGCCGTCAGCCACACCGGCCGCGACTCGCGCAGCACCCGCGCCACCGGCGAGTCCTCCTCCAGAGGCATCCGCTTCAGCCGCTCCGCCGCGTCCGGCGTGCAGCCCGCGCAGCGCAGGAGCAAGGCGCTCGTCGCGTCCGGCGCCACGCCCCACAGCGCCCCGGCCTTCGCGTCCGCCACCGCCAGCCCCTGCTCCAGCACCACCTCCGCCACGCGCGCCGCGGTGAGCGCCTCCGACAGCTCCGCGGTGACGTGCTGCAGCCGCGCGAGCCTTCCCGCCGCCACCTCCGCCGCCTGTCGCGCCTGCCGCTCGGACGCGTACGCCCGCGCCACGTCCAGCGCCAACGCCGCCCGGTCCGCCAGCTCCTGGAGCAGCAGCTGCTCCGCCGACTCGAACGACGCCGGCTCCGGCGCCTCCCGCCACACCGTCAGCGTCCCCAGCGCGCGTCCGCGGGCCCTCAGCGGCAGCACCAGCACCGCCTCCACTCCCTGCGCCACGCCCGTGTCCAGCACCTCCGCCGCCACGCCCTCGTCCGCGCGCACCCGCTGGGAGAACAGCGCCTGCAGCCGCACGCGCGCCTCCGGCACCGCCGCCGCCGACGCCACCGTGCGCAGCCACAGCCCGTCCTCCGACAACAGCCGCAGCGCGCACGCGGAGCCGAGCAGCGGCACCACCAACCCGCACAGCCGCTCCATCACCGCCGGGGGCTCCAGCGACGCGTCCGCCAGCACCCGCGAGGCCTCCGCCAGCAGCGCCAGCCGCTCTTCAATCTCCGGAAGCCGCGCCCCGTACTGCCGCGCCTCCCCCAGCCTGGTTGCGACCATCGTCATGCCACGTCCCCCCGTTGCACCCGCCATGGGAGCACGCCCCCGCTCGCGGCGCTCTGCGTCCCAGGTCCCGCCATCCCTGACTTCTGCGGATGCTCGACACCCACCCACCGGAAGCGTTGGTGACGGGCACCTGTCTCGTTCCGCGGCCCGGCACCCCCGAGGGCAGGGCGTCCAAGCGCGCACATGGGAACACCCGGAGCGGTTGGAAACCAAAGGAGCGGCAAGGCGCCGGTTGCTCCGGGCCCGGGTTCGGCTAAAGCGGGGGCCGTGAACACACCCCCGGAATCACCGGCCGCCCCTTCGGAGGGGCCGGAATCTCCCAAACGCATCGCGATGCTCGCCCTGAGCGCGCTGGGCATCGTCTACGGAGACATTGGAACCAGTCCGCTCTACGCGCTGCGCGAATGCTTCTCCGGAGTGCACGGCGTGACGCCAACCCCGGCCAACGTGCTGGGCGTGCTGTCGCTCATCGTGTGGTCGCTCATCATCGTCGTGTCGGTGAAGTACATCATCTTCGTGATGCGCGCGGACAACCGGGGCGAGGGCGGCATCCTCGCGCTGATGGCGCTGGCGATGCACCGGCCCCGGGGCCAGTCCCACCGCGCGCGGCCCGTGCTCATCACGCTGGGCCTCTTCGGCGCGGCGCTCATCTATGGCGACGGTGTCATCACCCCGGCCATCTCCGTGCTGAGCGCGGTGGAGGGCCTGAGCGTGGCCACCCCCGTCTTCCAGCCGTACGTGATTCCCATCTCGCTCGTCATCCTGCTGCTCCTGTTCATGGTGCAGCGCAAGGGCACGGCGGGCATCGGCTCGGTGTTCGGCCCCCTGATGACCGTGTGGTTCCTGGTGCTGGCGGTGCTGGGCGTGAAGGAGCTGCTGCACAACCCCGCGGTGCTCTGGTCGCTGTCGCCCGTGCACGGCGTGCAGTTCTTCATGGACAACGGGTGGCACGGCTTCCTGGTGCTGGGCGCCGTCATCCTGGTGGTGACGGGCGGCGAGGCGCTCTACGCGGACATGGGCCACTTCGGCGCGAAGCCCATCCGGCGGGCCTGGTTCCTGCTGGTGCTGCCGTCCCTGGTGCTCAACTACCTGGGCCAGGGCGCGCTGCTCCTGCGCCACGCGGAGGCCGCCCGCAACCCCTTCTTCCTCCTGGCCCCGGACTGGGCCCTGTATCCGCTGGTCGCCCTGTCCACCGCCGCGGCCGTCATCGCGTCGCAGGCCCTCATCTCCGGCTCCTTCTCCACCACCCGGCAGGCCATGCAGCTGGGCTACTGCCCGCGCATGGAGGTGGTGCACACGTCCGCGGAGGAGATGGGGCAGATATACCTGCCCGGCATCAACGCGGCGTTGCTGGTGGGCGTCATCGCGCTGGTGCTGGGCTTCGGTTCCTCCAGCCGGTTGGCGGCCGCGTACGGCATCGCGGTGACGACGACCATGGGCATCACCACCATGTTGGCCTACGTGGTGGCCCGCGAGCGCTGGGGCGTCCGCCGCGCCGTGGCCCTGCCCGTCGCCAGCCTCTTCATGCTGGTGGACCTGTCCTTCTTCGGCGCCAACGTGGCGAAGATTCCCGACGGCGGCTGGTTCCCGCTGCTGCTCGCCGTCTGCATCTTCACGCTGATGACCACCTGGAAGCGCGGCCGGGACATCCTCGCCGGCAAGCTGCGCGCGGCCAGCCTGGGCCTCAAGGACCTCTTGGGCAGCTTCGGGGACCACCCACCCCTGCGCGTGCCCGGCACCGCCATCTTCATGACGGGCAACCCGGAAGGCACCCCGCCCGCGCTCCTGCACAACCTGAAGCACAACAAGATCCTCCATGAGCAGGTGGTGCTCCTCACCATCATCCCGGAGGAGATTCCCCACGTGGTGGCCCAGGAGCGCGTGGAGGTGGAGCCCATGGAGCAGGGCTTCGTGCGCGTCGTGGCCCGCTACGGCTTCATGGAGAACCCCAGCATCCCGGACATCCTCAAGCGCTGCCGGGAGAAGGGCCTCCAGTTCCAGCTGATGGGCACCAGCTTCTTCCTGGGCCGCGAAACGCTCATCCCCACCAAGAAGCCCGGGATGGCCGTCTGGCGCGAGGCGCTCTTCACCTGGATGAGCCGCAACGCCCGCAGCGCCACCGCCTACTTCCGGATTCCGCCCAACCGCGTGGTGGAGCTGGGAAGTCAGGTGGAGCTGTAATCCGGCCCCGTGCCGCACCGGGACTTCACCCCAGGAGTAGAAAAGCTACTCGGCCGGTGCTGCACGTGTTTTGCGGGGCTTGAGGTTTATTCCGCCTCGTAACCCCCTGAAAAGACATGGACAGGGTTCTCAGGGGAGGGGTCGTTTCGACCCGGAGGCGTTGAGAACTGGCTGCCAGACAGCCCTTTACGCAGGGGCTTGCCTGCTTCAAATTGCAGTGCCCCCGTCCGTTTTTTCCGGTTCACGTAGAAAAATACGGCGGGGCAGCAACACTTTCGTCGATGAATCGAGAATCTTTTCGCGGGCCAGAGAAAACTACTGTCCCAGCGCAATAGAACTTGGTTACCCTGCGGCCAGGTGTCCCCCGGCACCCGGCGTCTGAAACGAGGTCAGCCCTTCCATGCTCCAGGCCATCGCCCCCGCTCCCGTGTCGTCCCCGGCTGTCTCCGCGGTGAAGTCCGTCATGCCGTGGATGGCCGAGCCCCGGATGCCCCTGTCGGAGGCGGCGCCGTACACGGTGCTGAGCGCGCAGGAGCTGTACCCGCGCATCTGCGTGCGTGATCCGTACTTCGCGCTGAAGGACGTGACGGTGCTGCCGGGCGAGGTGGTGGCGCGCGTGCCGGTGCAGATGGCGCCGGACGCGGAGGCGATGCCGCTGGGCCTGGGCGAGGCGGGCCGGCACCTGGCCATCCTGGGCTCGTGCGGCGCGGCGCTGGTGGCGCCCAAGGACGGGCAGCACTTCTACCTGGCCAGCGCGGCGCGCGGTCAGTGGCTTTCGCCCACCGCGCAGGAGCGCGCCACGGACATGCTCTGGGCGCTGGCGCAGGCGGAGTACACGGGCAAGCGCACCTGCACGGCGCGCACGCTCCTGTCCTCGTCGGACGGCACGCCGCTGTTCAAGCTGGAGGTGGACTACAACGTGCTGTCCGCCGCCGCCTTCACCCGCCTGTTCGGCGAGGCGCGCCAGGAGATGCGCCGCGAGCCGCGCCCCGCGGACACCGTGCAGCGCACCCCGGAGGAGTGGGCGAAGCTGCGGCAGAACCCGTACAGCAAGCCGCTGGACCTCCAGGACTTCCGCATGGAGGGCGACATCATGCGCTCCTCGCTCGTCGTCACCCCGGAGCTGTGCAAGGGCCACTTCGCCATGCACCCGGTGATGCCGGTGGCGGTCGTCGCGGGCGGCATGACGCGCATGGCGACCACGCTGGGCCGCTCGCTGGAGCGCGCGCCCGGCGCCCGCTTCGTGGCCAAGGACGTGAAGCTGTCCGCGGACAGCCTGGCCTACGCGGGCCAGACGGTGGTGTTCGGCGCGCGCCGCACCCGCGTGCGCGGCGCGGACCACACCTTCGCCTGCTGGGCGTCCGTGGGCGAGCGCGTGGTGGCGCAGCTGGACGTGACCTACACCCGCGTCGACTGAAGCTCCCTGAAGTTCCGCTGGAGCGCACCCGAAGCGCTGTCGACGCGCGGCTCCGCGTCCCCTTTCAGGCCCACTCGATGTCGTAGTCCACGCGGTCGATGCCCTGCGGCTTCGCGGTGGCCTTGCCCGTCAGTCCCAACACCTTCAGCGAACCGGTGAGGATGCCCACGTGGTACGCGGGCGGCATCATGTCCCGGCGCATGCGCAGGGTGCCGGACTTGGGGCCCGTCGTGAGGTACTCGCGGTTGCCGTAGGACACCGCCGCGCTGTACGCCATCTGCGCGCCCGCGAAGAGCTTCTGCGGATCACCCCGGGAGATGATGCCGAACACCAGCATCCCCGGCCCGGTGGAGTAGCGGGTGATGCTCACCTCGCCGCACGCGTGGAACACCGCGTCCTGGGCGCCGAGCGCGCCCTCCAGCAGGTCCGCCGTGTTGTACAGCAGCGTGAGGAACTCCCGCGCCGGGTACGAGCGCAGCTCCGCGTAGTCGTGGTTCAGCTCCCCCACGCGCAGCTTCTCCATGCCGATGGCGCCCGCGTGCTGCTGCACCAGGCCGAAGACGGACTTGAAGATGAGCCCACGGATGGAGTCCCCCGACTGGAGGATGGCGATCCGGGCGGCGAGTTCGGCCTTGTCCGACGGCATGACTTCCACTCCTTGGTTCACGGGCGAACCCGGGGCCAGCTTAACGGCCCAGGTTCACCTGTCGACAAAGCGCTTCACCGGGCGTCGCACCCGTCCCGACCTCCCATGTCCGGTGCCCGGGACAACGCGGCAGGTTCCGAGTGTCTTTCGCGCTCCCGGCCGGGGGCCCGTCAGCGCTCGTCCAGCAGCACCGGCGCGAAGCCGGCCGCGTCGCACGACGCGAGCACGTAGCGCACGCCCGCCCGTTCACCGGTGAAGCCCGCGGGGATGCCGCTCGAGTGCAGGTGGCCGTACACGCACACCTTGGGGGCGAACGCTTCGATGGGGGCGCTGAAGGCGGTGGCCCGCTCGTTCGCGTACACGGGCGGGAAGTGCACCGCGACGATGCGGGTGAGCGGCGTGGGGGAGGCCGCCTCCTTCTTGAGCGCGTCCTCCAGCGACGTGTTGAGCCGGCGCGTCTCACGCTCCACGTAGCCGGAGTCCCCCTGCTCGTCGCCCATCTCCCCGCCGGGCATGGGCGGCGCTTCCGGCGCGGTCCACAGCCGCGTGCCGGCGATGACCCACGGCCCCAGCACCACCGCGTTGTTGTGGAGGAAGCCCTCCAGCGTGCGGAACGGCTCCAGCAGCTTGCGCAGCTTGGACGCGGAGTCGCCCCACCAGTAGTCGTGGTTGCCGCGCACCAGCACCTTGCGCCCCGGCCGCGCGTCCAGCCACGCCAGGTCCTCCATCACCTCGTGGGGACGGGTGGCCCAGGAGATGTCGCCCGCGACGATGACCGCGTCCTCCGGCCGCACCCGTTCGTCCCACGCGCGCTGCAGGGGCAGCGGGTGGTCCGTCCAGCCGAAGCGGTGCATGTCCTTCTGCCGGGTGGAGGGCAGGTGCGTGTCGCCAATTCCGAAGAGCCGCATGATGCTGGCGTCATAGCGGATGCCCTGGCCCCATGTCGGCCCTTCCAGCGCGGCGCCCGTCCGGACGGCCTCCCGCCACCGTCCGCCAATGGTTCAAATAGTGATTAATACAAGAAATCGTGTAACAAAACGTTACGTCATGGATGTCCTGAAACACGGCAGTGCGGCATCCATGCACCAGGTCGGACTCCGCGTGAAGACGGTGGGTCCTGGGATGTAGGTAATTCCGTGATTTCAGGTGTTTGAAGTCACGAGGAGCGCCGCGCGCCGGGTGCGGGTGGAGCATGCATGCACCGGTCGCGGAAGAAAACTGGACGAAGGTGACGGGATGGAAGCGGCTGGCACGCACGGTGCTGAGGAGGCGTGGAGTTCCTCCCCCGAATTTGGAGTCCCCTTATGTCAACCTTCCGCAATCCCTTCGCGGCGGCGGCCGTCGCCCTGGTGCTCTCCGCGTGCGGTCCCCAGACGCAGCCCACCGAGGCCCCTCCGGCCGAGACGCCGTCGCAGCCTTCCCCGGACACGGCGGGCAGCACGCTGCCGCGTGAGCTGGATCCGCTGTTCGCGCAGGCCGCCCAGGAGTTCAACGTCCCGGTGGAGCTGCTCAAGGCGGTCTCCTACGCGGAGACGCGCTGGCAGATGGTGCGGGGCGAGGCGGAGTTCCCGGGCCAGCAGCCGGCGTTCGGCCTGATGGCGCTGCGCGGTGAGGACCTGGAGCAGGGCGCGGCGCTGGCGGGCGTGACGGCGGAGGCGGCGCGCACGGACGCGCTGTCCAACCTGCGCGCGGGCGCGGCGCGGCTGTCCCAGCTGGCCACGGACGCGAAGGTGGAGCGCGGGGACCTGGCCGCGTGGGCGCCGGCGGTGGCCGCGCTGAGCGGCATCTCCAATCCGGAGGCGCAGGCGGAGCACGTGCACCGCTCCGTGTACGCGGTGATGAACGAGGGCGCGGTGGAGCTCAACCAGGACGGCTCGGTGGCCGTGTCGCTGGAGCCCGTGAAGGTGGAGGCGAAGTTCGCGCGTCCCCAGGTGCGCGCCATGGCGGCGGGCCCGGACTACGGGGCGGCCGTGTGGCGCCCGTCGCCCAACTACAACGCGCGCCCTTCCGGCAGCACGGGCGACCCGTCGATGATCATCATCCACACCTGTGAGGGCAGCTACTCGTCCTGCTGGAGCTGGCTCACCAACAGCGCCTCGGGCGTGAGCGCGCACTACGTGGTGAACGAGAGCGGCAGCGAGGTCTCCCAGCTGGTGCGCGAGGCCAGCCGCGGGTGGCACATTGGCGCGACGTACGACTCGTCGCTCAACGGCGGCAAGGAGAGCTGGCTCAACGGCGTGTCGGCCAACCACTTCACCATCGGCATCGAGCACGGCGGCTACGCCAGCCAGACGTCCTTCCCGGCCGGGCAGATTGACGCGTCCGCGAAGCTGTCGTGCGACATCGCGCGCGACAACGCCATCATCAAGGACAGCTACCACATCGTGGCGCACGGCCGGTTGCAGCCGTCGAGCCGCACGGATCCGGGCCCCAACTGGCCGTGGTCGTCGTACATCAGCAAGATCAACAGCTACTGCGGCACGGCGACGCCGACCGGTGAGATCATCATCGACAGCAACAGCGCGAACAACGACGCCTCCAAGGCGAGGTTCTCGTTGACGGGCGCGTGGACGGCGGGCTCGAGCGCCGGCTACTACGGCAGCGGCTACTACTACGCGTCCACGGAGGCCATCTCCGCGCCGGCCACGTTCGAGTTCTACCTGCCCACCGCGCAGACGCGCACGATTGACGCCTGGTGGGTGGCGGGCACGAACCGCTCCACCACGGCGCCGTTCATCGCCTACAACGCCGCGGGCAGCGAGGTGGGCCGCGTGTCCGTCAACCAGCAGGCCAACGGGGGCAAGTGGGTGCAGCTGGGCACGTACAGCTTCTCCGCCGGCTGGAACAAGGTGCAGCTGAGCCGCTGGACGACCCCGGGCTCCGTGGTCATGGCCGACGCCGTCCGGGTGCGCTGACGTGATGCACGAGGGCCTTGAACGGCGGAAGCGTTCCGGGCCCTCGCGGGCACGGCGGTGGTGGGCCGTGCTCGCACTGCTGGGCGCCATGGGCTGTCAGGGCCGCTGCGGCGGCGCTGCCGCGGTCCCGGTGCCCGGCGCCCTGTCGGAGGCGGAGCGGCGGGCCCTGCCGGGCACCATCGTCTTCCTCTCCGAGAGGGCGGGACAGAAGGACGTCTGGCGGGTGACGCCCGCCGGAGAAGAGACGCAGGTCACCTTCGCGCCGGAGGACGAATATCCCGGCCCGCTGTCGCCGGACGGCCGCACGCTGCTGGTGATTGCGTCGGGCGAGGCGAACGGGCGCGTCTTCCAGCAGCTGCGCCTGCAGCCGCTCGAGGGAGGCCGCCAGGTGGCGCTGCATCCGCCCCGGCCCCGGGCGCGCAACGCGAGCTGGGCGCCGGACGGCACGTGGCTCGTGGCGGAGTCCGACGCGCAGGGCTTCAGCGACGTGGTGCGCGTGCTGCCCCAGGCGAACGCGGTGGACACGCGGCTGACGCACGTGAAGGCGGGCTGCTTCGAGCCCGCGGTGTCCCCGGACGGCACGGAGGTGGCGTGCGTGTGCAGCGGAGACGGGGACCCGGAGGTCTACGTCTTCCGCGCGGACGGCACGGGCGAGCCCCGCCGCGTCACAACGTTCTACATGGAGGACCGGACGCCGCAGTGGAGCCCGGACGGCAGGTGGCTGCTGTTCGTGAGCAACCGCGAGCGCAAGGAGCGCCTGTACCTGGTGCGCGCGGATGGCTCGGACCTGCGCGCCCTGTCCGGAGAAGGCTTCGCGGGCGACGAGCGCGAGGCGGTCTTCAGCCCGGACGGCAAGCGCGTGGCGTACGTGGCCCGGCTTGCGGACGGCAAGAGCCGCATCTGGGTGGCGGACGTGGCGGGAGGCGCGCCGGTGGCGCTGACGGACGGACAGCACCGCGACGACATGCCGGCCTGGAGCCCGGACGGCAAGGCGCTGGTGTTCGTCTCCGAGCGCGACGGCGACACCGACCTGTACCTCATGCGCCCGGACGGCACCGGCCAGACGCGGCTCACCACGGCGCAGGGCGCGGACTGGCTGCCGCGCTGGTTCGCGCCTCGCTAGCCCGCGCGCTGGCGCAGCGGTTCGGGCGCCGTGGGGGCGGCGGGGGCTTCCAGGGGCACGCTGAAGAAGAAGGTGACGCCCCGGTCCGGCTCGCTCTCCACCCAGATGTGGCCACCGTGGGCCTCCACGATGAGCCGGCTGATGTAGAGCCCCAGCCCCAGCCCCTTGCCGTCCGCCGAGCGGCCGTCCTCCGTGCGGTAGTACTTGTCGAACAGGCGCGCCGCGTCCCTGGGAGAAAGGCCCGCGCCCTGGTTGGTCACCGACACCACGGCGTGGTCGTGCACGGCGGAGAGCCGCACGTCCACCGGCGTCCCCATGGGGCTGTACTTGAGCGCGTTGGTCAGCAGGTTGGTCACCACGCGCTCCAGCCGCGCGGCGTCCATGGGCACCGGCGGCAGCGGAGCCTCCAGGTGCAGCCGGAAGCGCTCGCGCGAGTCGGGCGGCACGTCGCGCTCCAGCACCTCCTCCAGGAAGCGGCCCAGGTCGCGCGCCTCGCGGCGCAGGTTCACCCGGCCGGACTCCAGCCGCGACCCCTCCAGCAGCTCCTCGATCATCGTGCTCATCCACTCCACGTTGTGGATGATGGCCTGGGCCATGATGCCCTCGCGCTCCAGCTTCCGCTCGTGCAGCGCGCGCTGGAGCAGGTGGGCGCGCAGGTTGATGGTGTTCAGCGGGTTGCGCAGGTCGTGGGAGATGAGCCCCACGTACTCCTCGCGCAGCTTCTCCAGGTCCCGGCGCTCGGTGACGTCACGCAGGATGGCGATGCGCGTGGCGTCGTCCTCGCCCTCCAGCGGGCTCAGCCGCACCTCCAGCGGCACGCTGGTGCCGTCCTGCCTCTGCCCGGACACCAGCCGCCCGCCCCTGGCGCGCTCCGGGCCCTCTCCGGCGGAGGCCGGGCCGTGGAGCCCCTCCGGCACGAGCAGCTCCACCTCGCGGGCCAGCAGGGCCTCCCGGCGGTAGCCGAAGACGCGCTCCGCCTCCGCGTTGGCGAAGCGCACGCGGCCGCTGGCGTCCACCACCACCATGGGGTCCGGCGCGGTGTCCAGGAAGGTACGGAAGCGCTCCTCGGAGGCCTCCAGCGCGGCGGTGGCCCGCATGCGTTCGGTGTCCAGGACGTCCAGCGCCCGCGCCGCCAGCAGCACCAACGTGACGCCGCCAGCGGCCACCACCGTGGCGAAGAGGGGCAGCTTCGCGTCGTGGCTGAGCCCGCCCGTCAGGTGGATCAACACCAGCGTCAGCCCCAGCACCGGCGGCCCCAGCAGCGTCACCGGCACCAGCCGCCGCGCCACGAAGCCGCCCAGCGTGTCCCGGGTGAGCCGCGCCATCAGTCCCAGCTCCGGCCGGGCGCACAGCGTGCCCATGGCCAGCAGCATCAGCACGCAGGTGGTGTGCAGCCCCATGCTGCGCTCCTGGAAGAACGGAGCGGCGACGGGCGTCACCAGCGGGCCCAGCAGGAAGCCGTTGAGCCCCGTCAGCGCCGCCATCAGCGCCAGCACCACCAGCGCGTCCGACCACGACAGCCGCTGCGGGTGGCCCCGGTCCACCAGCGCCAGCGCCGGGCCCAGGAGCATCAGGCACAGCGCCGTCAGGGGCGACGGCGGGACGCCGGGTGACGCGCCACCGTCCTCGCCAAAGACGCGCAGGAACAGCGCGTCCAGGCCTCCGTTGCCCCCGGTGATGACGCCGTCCACGAGGCTCGCCGCGCCCAGCAGGGCCGTGGCCAGTGCGAACACGGTGCCCAGCCGGTGCTGGAAGCGGCGGGGATGGGCCGGCAGCCGCAGCCCCAGCGCGGCCCCGCCCAGCATCAACCCCAATGCGGCGCTGGGACGCATGGCGGGGATCGCGGCGCCCATGGACTTGAGGACCATGACATCCAACGCCCAGCCCACCAGCACCAACAGGCCCACCAGGCCGGCGGCCACCGCGGAGCTGCGCGCAAGGGCACGGACCAACGCCGTGCTTCGTGGCATGGATCGGCCGCTCATCATCCGCGTCCCCCCGGAACGCCAGCCCTGCATCCTGCCACAACATCTCGTGCCAGGGGCCCCCCCGGCTATGGGACGCCGGGGTTGGGGGGATGTCCGTCCTAGGCGGGGATGTCCGGCCTGTCCAGGGTTGGGTCAGGGTGCGTAGCGGCCTGGATACACGGTGAGGACGACGCCCAGCCCCGGGCCCACATCGACGTTGCGCGGCACGTACGTGTCGGTGCCTTCCACGGACAGCTGGAAGGAGGATGCCCCGGCGCCGGAGTGCACGAAGAGGAACAGCCCGTGGGCCGCGGTACCCGCGGAGTCCACGGACGTCAGGTCACCGGACGGGTAGTAGACGCGGTCCGCCAGCTCGGCGCGGTTCAACGCCACGCGCGCGCCGCTCACGGGCTGGCCGTTCAGGTCCACCACCCGGCCCAGCACGAAGCCCGCGGAGGCCAGGGTGGCCGCCGGGTCCCCGGTGTGGCCCTGGAGGCGCGGCGCACCCACGGCGGCGCCCAGCTGATCCACGAACGCGATGGGGAGGGCCCACGCGTTCGCGTCGATGATGTCCGTGCGCGGACGGGTGCCGGTGAAGGCGGTGTCGTAGACGAGCGTGGTGCTGCGCACGAGGCCGTCGTGCACCAGGCCCACCGCGAGCCCCTGGTGCATGTCGCGCACGGGCACGTCGGTGATGCGGAAGGCGCCGTTCTCGGCCACCTCGCCGGTGGCGAAGGTGGCGGCCGCGTCGTTGACGGCCACGCGCAGTGGCTCCTCCACGGTGAGCGCCACCCCTGTGAGAGATGCCGGCGCCGCGGCCATGCCCTCGGCCTCCGGGAACACGCGTGCCTCGCCGGTCACGAGGATGCGAAGGTTTTCCAGGTCCACCGCCTCGGCGTCCTCGGTCCGCACGCCGGGGTCCGGTGTGAAGCCGCCGTCGCCACAGGCCATCGCCAACAGCCCGAGCACGGCACCACCCGCCGCCCGAATGAAGTGTTTCATCGGGCGGCAACATCTTCACGGCGGGAGGGGCACGCAATCCGTCCCCCGGTGTCGTTCGTCCCCTTCAAGACGCACCGCCGCGCTCGCGGGCCGGACGCCCCGGACACCGGGCCCTCCGGGTGTTGAAAACACGTCGGCACCGGGAGCCTGCCTTCCGCTGGAAACGGAAGGCGGTCGCCCGGTGCCGCGGGTCACGCCAGGGAGGAGGAGGCGGAGCGGCTACCAGCCCGACCCGCTCCTGCCGGAGGAGCCGGAGCTCTTGCCGGTGTTCCAGCCGCCGCCGCTGCTGCTGCCGCTGTTGCCGCTGTTGCTCCGGCCGCTGCTGCCGCTGTTGCCGCTGTTGCTCCGGCCACTGCTGCCGCCGCCGCTGTTGCCACTGGGAGGGGTGCTCCAGCCGCCGCTGCTCCGGCCACTGTTGCCGCTGTTGCTGTTGCCGCTGTTGCCGCGGTTGTTGTCCTTGTCGTCGTCGCGGCTCTTGCTGGCCGGGGTGTCCCAGCCGCCGCTGTTGCGGCTGTTGTCCCGGTCATTGTCCCGGTCGTTGTCCCGCGAGTTGGTGGAGGGAGCGACGTTGTTGCCGCGGCCCCAGCCGGAGCTGCTGGGAGGCCGGGCGCCGGTGCCCGTGCCGCCGGGGGGCGGGTTGCGGCCCTGG
Source organism: Corallococcus sp. CA054B (assembly GCF_003611625.1). NCBI lineage: Bacteria > Pseudomonadati > Myxococcota > Myxococcia > Myxococcales > Myxococcaceae > Corallococcus > Corallococcus sp. CA054B. Next base: position 35,129 of record NZ_RAVY01000022.1, on the reverse strand, counting down.
TTGACGGGGGCCGGAGCGGGTGCGGGCCGCGAGGGGGCGATGTTGTTGCGGCCGCCAGGGACCGCGGAGGCCGAGTGGCTGTTGCTCCAGCGGTAGCCCCGGCTGCCGCGGTCGTAGGAGTAGCCCGCGCCCCACGAGCCGTGCGGGTAGAAGTCGTGCTGGTGGCGGCCGTGGAAGTTGCAGTACGCGCCGCTGGGGGTGGGGTGGTAGTCCCAGTACCAGACCACCGTCGGGCCCCGGTAGTAGTAGACATTGTCCGTGTAGACGTAGGACGCCTGGGGCGGCTGGTAGTCGTGGACGTGGGCGTAGTCCTCGGGGCACCAGCCGCCGCCGTAGTCGTCGGGGACGGGGTGCGCGCCGGCGAACCGGTACTCCACCACGGGCGCGGGGGCGACGTAGGCCACGCGGCGGACGGGGCGATGCGAGTGGGCCTCGACGACACAGCCCGTCCCCATCAGCAGGGCCACGGGGACGACCAGGGCGAGCAAGCGGTTCATGAAGAAGTCTCCTGTCGCGGAAGTGGACCCTCAAAGCGTCCCGCTTCGCAACCTCTGCCCCCCATGACGGCCGGCCGTCCCGGAAATTCACCCGGAACGCCCGCCCGCCGGGAAGGCGAGGGGCCCGCCTGATATGACACCCGGGTCGCGGCCCCTGGGGGCGCCGCGCCTTGGGAGGCATGCGGATGTCGGATGTGGATTTCGGACGCGCGATGGGGGCGTCCTGCGCGCTGCACCCGGGGCGGGAGGCCACGGGCACCTGCGCCCGCTGCGGCAACTTCACGTGCGACACGTGCAGCCAGGACGGCGCGTCGCCGCGCTGCCCCACGTGCCGGGAGCGCTCCGGCGCCACGTTCCCGCTGAACCGGGAGACCTGGAACTTCAGCAACCTGTGGGACGTGTGCTGGGCGGCGTTCCAGCGCGAGTGGGGGATGCTGTCGCTCGCGGTGTTGGTCTACCTGGGCGTGTCCCTGGGAGCGCAGCTGCTCATCAACGTGGCCACGGCCATTGGCACGGCGGTGGACAGTGTCGTCCTCGCCGGGGTGCTGAGCATGGTGGGGCTCGTGGCGCAGCAGCTGGTGCAAGGCCTGGTGCAGCTGGGCCTGCTGCGCGTGTGCTTCGACGTGCTGCACGGCGGCCGCGCGGACGTGGCGCGCCTCTTCAGCCAGATGCACAAGGCGGTGCCCTATACGCTGACGATGCTCCTCGTCTTCGTCATCGTGCTGGTGCCGCTGGCCCTGCTGTTCTCCCTGGGCTTCCTCGCGCTCGTGGGCACGGGCCTGCTGAGCGGCGTGGACCTGAACTCCTCATCGGACGAGGTCTGGAACGCGCTGGTGCCCATCCTCGGCATGATGGGGCTGGGGTTCCTGGTGCTGGTGGGGCCCATCGTGTACCTGGCGTTGCCGCTGTACCTGGTCCAGCCGGAGCTCGCGTACGACGACGCGCCGCCCTCGCCCTGGGAGGTGCTGCGCCGCAGCTGGGAGGCCGCGCGCGATCAGCGCCTGGGCATCCTGGGCGTGGGGTTCGCGGGGGGCGCCGTCATGGTGGCGGGGGTCTTCGCGTGCTGCGTGGGCTTCATCCCCGGCATGGCGCTGGCCCAGCTGCTCATCGCGGGGATGTTCCTGGCCCTGCGCTCCCCGAGGAATGAAGACGCCGCGGAGTCCTTCCCGGGCTGAACGCCGCGGGGAGCACGGGAGGCGCGCCTTCGCGAAACGGAAGCGAAGGCGCGCGGGGGACTTCAGTGCACCAGCCGCTCGGAGAAACCCGAGCGGGGCACGGCGACCTTGCCCAGGCACGCGAGGATGTGCTCGCGGTACTCGGACAGCTCGCGCAGGCCGCACAGCATCCACCGGCCGCCAATCACCAGCGTGGGCACGCCGCGCACGCCGCGGCTGCCGGCCAGCCGGTGCTCGTCGTAGATGAGCCGGCGCGTCTCTTCCGAACGGAAGGCCGCAGAGAACTGGTTCATGGACAGGCCCACGCGCGACGCCAGCTCGAACACCACATCCGAGCGCGACACATTGACGCCCTGCTCCAGCGCGGCGCGCTGCATGGACCGCGCGAGGAAGGCCCGCGCCTGCGGCCCCTGCAACCGCGCCGCCTCCAGCGCCGCCAGCGCCGGAACGCTGGAGCGCGGTGGATCACCGCTCAGCCACAGGTCCGTGGAGAGCAGCGAGGCCGTGGGGTCGGGTTCGCGCTGCGCGCGCTTCACCTCTTCCACCAGCCCGCGCACTTCGCGCTCCGTGGGCAGGACGTCGTGCAGACGCAAGGGGTAGGGACGCACGCTCCAGCGGACGGCATCGCCAAACTCCTGGCGAAGCACCTCCAACCGTTGGTCGGCGAGGTAGCACCAGGAACAAAGCACATCCTGGTAGACGGTGATCTGCAGCGGCTTGTGCAGCGTTTTCATCGGGGGTCGCCAGATTAGAGGCGCATCCCCGCCGCTGCCAACACCCACGGACAATCCGCGCCCGAAGGCATTCCCGTATTCCTGAGGAGCATCCAAGGCACCGTGCGCACCGTGAAGTCCCGCACGCACGCCATGGAGCAGGCGGGCAGGCACGCAGGTGCTGCTCGCGCGCCTGCTTTCAACACCACATCTCGTTCAGGAAGCGCGGCCCGCCCGTGTGCGCAACGCGCTGGCCCGGGTCCCCGCGTACACCAACGCGTGCTCCACGATGTGGCCCGCGATGTCCTTGCCGGTGGCGCCCTCCAGGCCCTCGAAGCCGGGGCTGGAGTTGATCTCCATCAGGCGCGGACCCTCGCGGCCCTCCAGCATGTCCACGCCCGCGACCTCCAGGCCGATGATGCGCGCCGCCTTCACCGCGGCCTCCACGTAGTCCGGGGGCAGGGTGATGGCGCGGCCCTCGCCGCCGCGGTGGATGTTGGAGCGGAACTCGCCCTTCTTCGCCTTGCGGCGCATGGCGCCCACCACGGTGTCGCCCACCACCAGCGCGCGCACGTCGCGGCCCTCGCTCTCCGCGACGAACTCCTGGAGGACGATCTCCTGGCCCAGGTCCCAGAAGGTGTCGAGGATGGTCTGCACCTCCGGCAGCGTGTGGGCGATCATCACGCCCACGCCCTGGGTGCCCTTGATCAGCTTGATGATGACGGGCAGCCCACCCACCTCCTGCACCAGCTTGCGCACGTTGCCGCGGTCATGCGCCATCACCGTGCGGGGCATGTCCAGGCCCGCGCGGGCGAGGAACTGGAGCGCGCGCAGCTTGTCGCGGCTCCGCGCGATGGCGGTGGGCGGGTTGAGCACCGGCACGTCCATCATCTCGAAGTGGTTCACCACCGCCAGGCCGTACGCGGTGATGGACGCGCCAATGCGCGGAATCACCACGTCCACGCCCTTCACCTCCGCGCCGCGGTAGGTCATGCGCGGCTGGCCGCGGGCCAGGAGCAGGCAGCAGCGCAGCGTGTCGAACACGAGCGCCCGGTGCCCCTGGGCCTTGATGGCCTCCACCAGCCGGCGTGTCGAGTACAGCGAGCGCTTGCGGGACAGGATGGCCACGGTCTTCTTGGCGCGGGGCCGCTTGGGTCGCGGTGCGTCACCGCGCTCGGGTGCCTGTGCGCCAGTCGGGACGGGCGCCTTCTTCGGCTGGGCTTTTCGGGGGGGCATGCGGGGCGCGGGACACTAGCACGCACGGGCGTGGAGGCACGGCAGGTGGGCACCCTTTGCTATCCTCGCGTTCACTGATGACCGCACCCAACCCGCATCCCGACGACATCCACACCAATCCCGGAGACGTCGGCCTCGAGCTGTCCTCCCAGTCCCCCCTGCTCGGGGAGACACTGGTGGTGGATTCGCGCGCCAGCGTGAAGCTGCACAAGTGCCGGCTGCTGGTGACTTCGGGGCCGGACACCGGCCGCTCCATGGTCAGCGACAAGGAGCGGCTGCGCTGCGGGGCCCACCCGGGCAACGACCTGGTGCTGGTGGAGGACCGCACCGCCAGCCGCCACCACTTCGAGGTCCAATACACCGAGCGCGGCCACCTCCTGGTGGACCTCAACTCCACCAACGGCACCTTCCTGGACGGCCGCCGCATTGAAAGGGCCTACCTGTCCCCGGGCTCGCAGATCCGCGCCGGCTCCTCCGTCATCACCTTCGCTCCCCTGGACGAAGAGGTGGCGGTGGAGCCCGACCGCGAGGGCGAGCTGTGCGGCATGGTGGGCCAGAGCGTGAAGATGCGGCAGGTGTTCGGGCTCATCAAGCGCATCGCGCCCATGGACGTGTCCGTCATCATCCAGGGGGAGACGGGCACCGGGAAGGAGCTGGTCTCCAGCGCCATCCATGAGCTGTCCGGCCGCAAGAAGGGCCCCATGGTGGTGCTGGACTGCGGCGCCATCCCGCCCAACCTCATCGAGAGCGAGCTGTTCGGCCATGAGAAGGGCGCCTTCACCGGCGCCACGTCCAGCCGCCCCGGCGCCTTCGAGCGCGCGCAAGGGGGCACCATCTTCCTGGACGAGCTGGGCGAGCTGCGCCTGGACCTGCAGCCCAAGCTCCTGCGCGTGCTGGAGAACCGCGAGGTGCGCCGGGTGGGCGGCAACGACGTCATTGAAGTGGACTGCCGGGTCATCGCCGCGACCCACCGCGACCTGGTGAAGGAGATCGCCGCGGGCAACTTCCGCGAGGACCTCTACTTCCGCCTGTCCGTCATCCACATCCAGCTGCCGCCCTTGCGCCAGCGCCGGGACGACATCCCGCTCATCCTCAAGCAGGCGCTGGCGGAGCCGGAGGTGGTGGAGACCCACGGCCGCAAGCGCTTCTCCGCGGAGGCGCTGGGGCTGCTCATGGCCTACGCCTGGCCCGGCAACGTGCGCGAGCTGATGAACGTGCTCTCCCACGTGCTGACCTTCTCCGACGAGGGCGAGGAGATCCTCCCGTCCCACCTGCCCCCGCGCGTCCGGGGCCAGGCCCGCGAGGGGCCGCTGCCCTTCAACGAGCACCTGGCCTTCAAGGACGCCAAGGAGCAGCTCCTGGAGAACTTCGAGCGCGAGTACGTCACCAGCGTCCTCACCCGCTGCGAGGGCAACCTGTCCCGCGCCGCCCGGGAGAGCGGGCTGCACCGCAAGTCCATCGAGCGGCTGGTGAAGAAGTATCAGCTCGACGCCAAGGGGCTGAAACCGCGCTGAAACAGCGTCGTTACACGGTTTCACTGAGGGTGTTGAATCCCCGGGAGGTTTTCACGGGGCCCGTCCTCTGAGACAATCCCGGACCCCCTTTCAGACCCCGACGCAGTGTGTCGGCGGTCACTTGACGGATACTGCGAGATTCCCCCGTCCCGCAGGATACGCCCCCGTATGAGCGCACGATCCCCCCGTGAAGCAGGCGAATCCGGCCAGGCCCTGGTGGAGGCCGCGCTGTCGCTGCCACTGGTGACGTTCCTCATCCTGGGCGCGCTGCAGCTGTTCCTGATGATGCAGGCGCGGGTGATGACGCACTACGCGGCCTTCCGGGCGACGCGCGCGGGCAGCGTGGCGCACGGGGACTGCGAGCGGATGACCCACGCGGCCATCCTGGCGCTGATTCCGACCTTCCACTCGTTCATGGGGCAGGGGACGGGGTCGCTCAACGGTCCGTTGGGCCGCGGCGCGGGTTCGGACGCGCCCCGGCTGTTGGCGGAGGCGTTCGCGGCGCGGATGAACAACCGCTACGCGGGCTCCGGCGGCCCGGGCCCCGGCATGGACGGCGTCCACAACCGCAGCATCGTGTGGATCCAGCGGGACCTGGCGGGCGGCGGCGTGGACAGCCCGGAGGACAGCGACTTCGACCGGCCGGGGCACCTGCGGCGGCTGGAGGTGCAGCTGGTGTTCTGGTACCCGCTGCGCATCCCGTTCGCCAACTGGGTGATGTCGCGCATGTTCCTGGCGCACTTCAACCTGCGTCCCTACACGGACGCGAACCCGCTGATCGTCGCGGAGCGCAACGCCAACTGGAACGGCAGTGACGTGACGACGTCGCACGTGCTGGACGGTGAGCTGGGCGCGGAGCTGGCGGAGCGCGTGCTCAACCGGCAGTACGTCTTCCCCATCATCACCACGTTCACCATGCGAATGATGACGCCCGTGAAGTCGCGTTTCTTCGCCACCATGGCCTGTCCCCGGTGAAAACCATGAAGCGCTCCTTCTCCCAGCGCGGTCAGACCCTGGTGCTGTTCGTCCTCAGCATGCTGCTGCTGTTGCTGATGGTGGCCCTCACGCTGTCGTTCACCATGAAGGTGCGCGAGCGCATCGAGGTGCAGACGGTGGCGGACGCGGCCGCGTACTCCAACGCGGTGGCCACGGCGCGCACGTTCAACACCATCGCCGTCAGCAACCGCGCGGAGATCGCCCACATGGTGGCGAACGCCGGCGCGGCCAGCCTGCTCAGCTGGGCCAGCCTCTACCGCGGCGAGTTGAACGCGGCGAAGATCGGCTACGGGGCGTGGCTGCCCGTCTACCAGGCGTTCGCCACCGCGGGCTGCCCCTGCGCCTGGTCCAACGGCTTCTGCGCCCGCATGTGCCAGTGCGGCGTCCGCGGGGTGACGGACCTGGGCCGGCTGATCACCACGCTCCAGCGCGAGGACCTGCGCGTGGAGGCCGTCTTCCAGTCGTTGGATCCGATGGTGGGCCTGCAGATGCGCCTGCACCAGGTGGCCGCGGGCGCGCTGTATGCCTCCTCGCTGGAGGACTACATGAGCCTCGAGGACAAGGTGGGCGACCAGGGCTTCGCCAACGACATCCTGGGGGACCTGGTGCCGGGAAAGAACCCGCGCGACGCGGGGTGGTTGGCGCCGTCCGCGGGCAACGTCTCCCGGAACGAGCTGGCGGACAACACGGCGTGCGTGGGTGGCGGCGCGGTGTGTGATCCGCTGCCGCTGACGGTGGCCCACAGCGTGGACGCGGCCATGGGCAGCCGCGGCTTCACCTTCGTCACGTCGCGCCTGCTCCAGCAGTACGTCGCGCACGAGGCGAACCTGGCCTTCGTCATCCTGCCGCCGGACATGGTCTCGCTCCCGGTCGCCGCGGGCACGGCCCACTTCGGCAAGCCGATCCTCCAGTACGGGTTCTTTCCCCCCTACGCTCCCGCCGTCACGGCCGAGGACGAGGGCCTCGTGGCCTTCATCTACAACCACATCGCGCATGGCGGTGGGCCGCCGTGCCCGGTGATGGTGGGCGGCACGGTCCCGACCATTGCCCTGTTCGCGGCCTCCGGTGGCGTCATGCCCACACCCACGCATATGTGGCTGGGCGGCACGGACCCGGCGCCCTTCGCCCGGCACATGCTGGCGCCGTGTCTGGGCGGCCCGTCGAGCTGCCCGGGCATCTGGCCGCCGTTCATGGACTACAACCTGACGGAGCTGTGGCCCAACGGCGCGGACAACAACTACGGGCAGCCGAAGAACTTCGCGGTCATCCAGCGCGACCGCAGCAACATGCCCGTCGCGCAGCAGGACCCGTGGAACCTGGCGTTCCGCTTCCGCTTCAAGGCGGCCAATCCGAACCCGAACGCGGGCCAGTTCGACAACACCAGCGCCACCATGGCGGACGGTGTCACGCCGCTGGGCATCCAGACGGCGCTGTCCACGGGCATCGCGTACTACCACCGTGGCCGCAGTCTGGGCGTCTCCCACTGGAGTGAGCCGCCCAACCTGCTCAACCCGTACTGGCGCGCCACGCTTGTGCCGGTGGACACGGACGAGTCTGGCCTGCAGGACGCAATCGACACGCTGCGCCCCACCTCTCCGTCCTCCGCCCAGACCATCGAAGAGCTCCGCCGCGTCGGCTTCAGGGGGTTCCAGTGATGCACCGCCACCTTCGTTCTCACCGCCGGCAGGCGCGGGGCCAGTCCATCGTCGAGGCGGCCCTCGGCGTCACTCTGTTCGTCACCATCCTGGTGTTCGGCATCCACTTCGCGGAGGTGGGCTTCCTGTCGCTGAAGGTTCAGGAGGCCGCCGTGTCCGCGCTGTGGAACGGCACGCACGGGGAGATGCATGACATCCCCGTGGATTACGGCTCCGCGCATGACTCCATGCGGCGCGCGGGCGAGGACGCGCAGGCGCGGTACGCGGACTTCAACGGCCTGTCGTCCGTCAACCATGGCGACACCATTACGCAGGTGTTCACGCGGGGCTCGGACCTGCGCGTGAGCTGCGGCCGGAACGGGGGCCTGGAGTGGGATGGCCCCGTGCTGACCCGGTTGATGTACCGCGACGAGGGCGGCACGGCGTGCACGTCCCAGGCGACCCTGAGCGCCTGGAACATCCCCAGCCGGTTCCTTGACCAGACGCCGGAGACCGGCCTGTACAACCAGCAGCACCTGGAAGCCGCCAACGCCGCCATCCAGGTGTGTGGCATTGGCCGGGCGGTGGGCGGCACCTGCCGGGGCCGCTTTTCCATGCTCGTGGATGACTGGGGCCTGTCGAACGAGATCGAGTCCTCCACCTGCTTGCTGTTCCAGGACATGGCGCTGCCGTGCACCAACGGGCCGTTCTACACGGCCACGAAGGGCGTCTACGAGCCCACCACGCTGCCCATCCCGACCTACGCCAGCTTCCTGGCCATGGATGCCCTCTTCTTCAACCCGCTGCCGCCCCTGGTCTTGATGCAGCGGGAGAACACCTTCTGGATGAGCGCGGCGGGTGAGGAGAGCCAATTCATGCAGGCCTTTGTCAGCAGGCCCGCGCCCCTGGGCAACCTGTGGAACACGTCGCCCGGCGCGCTGATTGGCATTACCACGCCCCATTATGGTCTGGGCTATCTGGACCGTAACGGCTGTTTCCTTGGAAAGGATTGCTGAAGATGAAGATGCGAAGCCTGCTGTCGGGGGGAGTGCTGGCGTTGGTGCTGGGCATGTGTCTGGCGGCGGCTCCCGCGCGCGCGGACAGCAATTCGTGCAACACGGACTGCGCGACGAAGAACGGGGACACGCTCAACGCCTGCATCACCGCCTGTCCGGCGCCGAGCAGCCCGGGATCGGCGAAGGACAGCAGCCGCACCTGCTCCGCGCGCTGCGCGCAGAAGTTCCAGGCCCAGTTCAACCAGTGCAAGGCCCGCTGCCCCAAGCCGGAGGGCGACACGGGTCCGAAGTCGGGCAAGTCCGTCAAGGCCGCGCGTACGCACCGCGGCGGGTAGGAGGGGCGGGATGATGCGCGCGATTCGTGGGGCGGCCCTGACGCTGGTATTGGGGCTTTCCGCTCCTGCCTGGGCGCAGCGGGCCAACTTCACCTGGGACATCCCGAAGACCGTCAGCGTCGTGGACGTGCCAGGCCAGGTGGACGCCAATGGCGTGCCGGTGAAGCTGCTCGCGGTGCGCAGCAAGGAGAAGGCGCAGGTCATCCTCCAGAGCGTGGTGGACCGCTTCCAGGCCTGGGGCTTCTCGGTGGATGAGGCGTACAAGCAGCCGCAGCTCTTGCGCGAACCGATGGTGACGGCCCTCGACACGCGCAACTTCATCTCCTACACGGCCATCCTCCAGGTGAACCCGGACGGCACCACCACGGTGTTCCTGGGGCAGGCGAACCTGGGCGCGGCGAAGGCCCCGCAGCCGGCCGGGCTGCCCGTCTTCCCCGGTGGCGCCGGGGTGCTGACGGCGCGGACGGAGGGCTCGCACACGGTGAGCTACTCGGTGCCGGGCAAGACGACCGCGGAGGTGGAGGCCTTCTACCGCGAGGTGCTCACCAAGGCGGGGTTCAAGGAAATCCAGCCCCGCGTGTTCAAGTCCTCCACGGAAGAGGTCGCGCTCAACGTCGCGGTCACCAAGGATGGTCCGGTGGCGGTGCGGCTGGTGCGCCGGGCCGCGGCGCCAGACGATGACATGCGCCCGGGCGAGTGACGCCAGCGGGCAAGGAAAGACGGAAGCGACATGACGACGCGTATCGCGGTGCGGGGATGGCTGGGACTGATGGCGCTGGGAGCCGTGCTGGTGGCGCCCCAGGCGCTCGCGCAGACGTGCGACGAGAAGTGCTCCATCAACGCCGGCCCCACGATGCAGGCCTGTGTGAAGAAGTGCTCCGCCAAGGACAGGAACTGCACGGACAAGTGCACCAAGGCGTTCCAGGCCGCGAAGGCGAAGTGCGCGAAGAAGTGTCCCAAGGGCAAGGGCAAGAACACGCCCCAGCCGCACACGCACGAACACGGCGACGACCACCACGACGAGTGAGTCCGCGCCTGGATTGAAGGACCGGCGGGAGGGTGTTACGGGCGCTGCCAGCCATGAGCGACGCCCCCTCCCGCAAGGACCTCGACGCCACCGTCCACCTGCCGCGCACGGAGTTCCCCATGAAGGGGAACCTGGGCCAGCTCGAACCGCGCCTGCTCGCCTGGTGGCGGGAGCAGGACGTGTGGACGCAGTTGCTGGCGAAGAACGCGGGCCGTGAGCCCTTCGTGCTGGCGGACGGGCCGCCGTATGCCAACGGCCACCTGCACGCCGGGCATGCGCTCAACAAGGTGCTGAAGGACATCGTGGTGAAGTTCCGGAACCTCTCCGGACGCCCGTGTGACTTCATCCCCGGCTGGGACACCCACGGTCTGCCCATCGAGCAGGCGGTGGAGAAGCGCCTCAAGGAACAGAAGCTGGACAAGCGCACGCTGTCGCGCGACGCGCTGCTGGAGCGCTGCCGCGAGTACGCGCTGGAGTTCGTGGACATCCAGCGCGCGGAGTTCCAGCGGCTGGGCGTCTTCGGGACGTGGGACGCGCCCTACCGGACGCTCGACTTCAGCTACGAGGCGCAGGAGGTCCGCGAGCTGGCCGCGTTCGCGCGCCGGGGCATGCTGTACCGGCGCAAGAAGCCCGTGGCGTGGTGCCTCCAGGACCAGACCGCGCTCGCGGAGGCGGAGGTGGAGTACGCGGAGCACACGTCTCCGTCCGCGTACGTGGTCTTCGACGCGGGGCCGGAGTTGGTGGAGAAGCTGCCGCAGCTGAAGGGCCAGCGCGTGTCCTTCGTCATCTGGACCACCACGCCCTGGACGCTGCCGGCCAACCTGGCCATCGCGGTGAACGCCGGGTTCGAATACGTGTTCTACCGACTGGAGGACCGCGTCCTCTGCGTGGCGAAGGACCTGCTGGCGAAGGTGCTGGCGGAGGTGAAGTCGGACGAGCTGGCCGTGAAGCACGTGCAGCTGCCCACGGGCGAGGTGTCATCTCCGGCGCTGGTGGATCCGTCGCGCATCCTCGCGTACGCGACGGGCGAGGACCTGGAGCACGTGACGTATCAGCACTCGTTCCTGGAGCGGCAGGGGCGCGTGGTGCTGGGTGAGCACGTCACGTTGGACGCGGGCACGGGGCTGGTGCACACGGCGCCGGGGCATGGCCAGGAGGACTACGAGGTCGGCTTGAAGTACGGCCTGGACATCTACAACCCGGTGCGCGCGGACGGCCGTTACGACGACACGGTGGGCGAGGTGCTCGCGGGCCGTCGCGTGTTCGAGGCGAACCCGGTGGTGTTGGATTTGCTGGTGCAGCGGGGCGCGCTGCTCAATGACAAGTCGGACACCGTCACGCACAGCTATCCGCACTGCTGGCGCTGCCACCAGCCGGTCATCCAGGCGGCGACCTACCAGTGGTTCATCCCGATGGACGCGCCTTTCCACGGCACGCAGACGTTCCGGCAGGTGGTGCTGGAGCAGGTGGAGCAGGTGCAGTGGGTGCCGTCATGGGGACAGTCGCGGATCCGGGGCATGTTGGAGGGCCGTCCGGACTGGTGCATCAGCCGGCAGCGCAGCTGGGGCGTGCCGATTCCCATCGCGTACTGCGACGGGTGCGACGACGCGGTGGTGTCCCCGGAGGTGATGGAGCGGGTGGCGGCGGCGGTGGAGCAGGAGGGCGCGGGCGTGTGGTACCGCACGCCGGTGAAGGAGTTCCTCGGGCAGGACTTCACGTGCCTGCGCTGCGGCAAGGGTGAGTTCCATCGCGAGACGGACATCCTGGATGTGTGGTTCGACTCGGCGTGCATGGCGTCCGCGGTGCTGGCGAAGCGGCAGCGCGTGCCGGCGGACCTGTTCCTGGAGGGGAGTGATCAGCACCGGGGCTGGTTCCATTCCTCGCTGCTGGTGGCGGTGGGCACGCGCGACGTGGCGCCCTACAAGGCCTGCCTGACGCATGGCTTCGTGGTGGATGGCCAGGGCGAGAAGATGTCCAAGAGCCGGGGCAACACGGTGGCGCCGGACAAGGTCATCCAGCAGTACGGCGCGGAGGTGCTGCGCCTGTGGGTGGCGGCGAGCGACTACCGCAACGACGTGCGCCTGTCGGATGCCATCCTCAAGGGCCTGTCGGAGGGCTACCGGAAGATCCGCAACACCTTGCGGTATGCGCTGGGCAACCTGCACGACTTCGACCCGGCGAAGGACGCGGTGCCCGGGGACAAGCTGTTGCCCCTGGACCAGTGGGCGCGCGGAAGGCTGGCGCAGGTGGCCGCGCGCGTGCGGCAGGCGTACGAGGATTATGAGTTCCACCTCGTCTACGCGACGGTGGTGGACTTCTGCGCCAATGACTTGTCAGCCGTGTACTTCGACATCCTGAAGGACAGGCTCTACACGGCGAAGCAGGACGGCTCCGCGCGGCGGGGCGCGCAGACGGTGCTGCACGAGGTGCTCACGGTGCTGCTGCCGCTGCTGGCGCCGGTGATGAGCTTCACGGCGGAGGAGGCGTGGCAGCACCTGCCGGGCGAGCGCGCGAAGAGCGTGTTCCTGGCGGGCTTCGCGGACGTGAAGGCCACGATGCCGCCGGAGCTGGAGGCGCGCTACGCGAAGCTCTTCGCGGTGCGCAGCGCGGTGCAGGGCGTGCTGGAGGTGGCGCGGCGGGACAAGCGCATCGGCGCGTCGCTGGGGGCCCGCGTGGTGCTGGGCGCCACGGGCGCTGTCCGGGAGGTGTTGGATGCGCACCTCGCGGAGCTGCCGGGTTTGTTCATCGTGAGCCAAGTGGAGCTGACGGAGGCTCCGTCCGAGGCCGCGAAGGCGCTGGATGTTTCACAGACCTTCGGTGACGGGGAGTCCCTGTCCGCGGAGGTGCTACTGGCGAAAGGCACCAAGTGCCCGCGCTGCTGGGTGTACTCGGAAGCGGTGGGGCAGGGTGACGACGTATGTCTCAAGTGCCGTGAGGCATTGAGCTGAGACGGTGAGAAAGAGACGCCACCGCGAGGAATGCTCGCGGTGGCGTGTTTCATCATCACTGTTCGGTGTCTGCCTGAAGTTGGACCCTCGGAGGGAGGGATCCGTAGGAACGGATGGGATCACATGTCGCTGCCCTCGTCCAAGGATCCAGGTCGTACCGGTCGCTGACGACAATCTTGTGGATGCAGTCGCCTCTATCTTTGGCCGCCGGGCCGACATGGCGCGGATTGGGAGGCGCGTTGAAGCCTGTCCCCTGGGTTGTGGCGCACAGGGTCGTGCCGTACTCCTCATCAGTCAGGACGGCGCGCTCGTGGAGGCGGTTCGGATACTCCGTATGGATCTTGACCTCAGCCTTGTAGCGCATGATGCAGTTATGCGCTCCCGAGAAGACGCTTTGCGTTCCGTTCTCCCTGCATTTGGTCGAGATGAGGAATCTGGGCAAATTGTCGTCAGGATCCGTGACAGGAGCGAGGTTCGGGGTCTCCCGATAGGCGTTGACCAGTCCTTCGGCCAAGCCCGTCGGGTACTTAGGGGCTTCCCTGTACTGGGAGTTACCAAGCTCTTCCCAAGCGGCTACGAAGAATCCCCACTCACCGTGGTGAGGAACGTTGACGGAGTGGGCGAGTTCATGGGCAACCGCTGTTTTCATGCCGTCCGCTGGTGTCCCCTTTGCAATTTCAATCCGCGAGACGCTCTTGGGGTTGCCGGGTCCTGGGAGGGTGTTGGAGGTCCCCTTTTCACCCTCCACCTCGTACATGAGGACCACGTGCTGATCCGTCACGTGGGTCGCCTTGATGTAGAAGGGGTTGATCACGCGGTTTGAGAGCATGAAATCATCGTCACCCACAAGGTGTACCTTGATGTTGGTCAATTCTTTGAAGAAGTTGATGCCCGCAGTGGCTTTGCTCCCCATCTTGTTGTTGAGGAAATAATCAACGTCCAAGGGTTTGGTTCGGATGTGCTGGTTGTTGAGGATGAAGCCTCTGTATTCCTCGTAGTGGCTCAGCCCGTCTCCTGGCCTGTTGACGTCGCCACGTCCATTTCCCAGCGTTTCGCTGTCGTCCAGGTCCGCTTTCGAAAGGCTGTTCTCAGTGGTCTTCCACTGGGTGGCGATGTGTGAGTCAGCCGCTCTCTTCGGTAAGAGGAGAGGGTCTTTCTTTCGCTCAGGGGACGAGAAGGTGCTTTCCGGATCCTCGATCACCGACATGACAACCTCGCCATCTTCGGTTTCGGCCCGAGCGATGACGTCCCCGTATCCTCCGTAATCAAACGAGGAGATGACAGCCTTTGCCTCTTCGTAGTCTCCCACCGGAGTCTTCACCGTTGCGATGTCGACGAATTCCAAGCCGAGCGCTGCGTTCTTGTCCTGCTCGAACTGCAGATCCTTGCCATCAGGAGTCGGGCTTGAATCGAGCGCGTTCATGGCAATGCCCGGCACGTTGGAAGAAGTCAGAAAAAAGGTGACCTGCTTCACCTTCACCTTCGGCTTCGTCGTGGAACCAGGCTTGGGCATGACCTGGGCCTTCACGCGGATGGTGGAGCCGGGCTCCAGGGCGCTTGACGTCAGGGATGTCCCGACGTCAGGTTCAATGTGCGCGAGCGGCAGCCAGTTGTCGTAGTCCTCCGCGCTCAACACGAGGTCAAAATCATCACTTTCAGGCTGAAGATCCCACTCGATGTTCCATTCCACGGGGGTCGTGCCGTAGGGGATGGGGTCCGGGATGTTCGCCAGGACGGTGGAGTCGCTGGTGATGAGGTGCTTCGTCCCGTGAATACGCAGTGGGGCATCGACCGCGGGAAGGTCGAAGACGAAGTGGCTGCCGAACTGGATGGGGCTTAGCTGGTACCACGAGAACGGGATGTCGGTCGTGGTCCCGTATTGCGTCACCGTTCCCTTGCACGGAATGCTGGTGAACGGCGTCAACTGCATCTTGTAGGAGCTGTCCGAGGGGAACTCCATCGTGGCCGTCCTGGAGGGGGCGCTGTCCGAACACCGGGCCACCTGGGTCGAGACCGTCTGCCCCTGGAAGATGTCCTGTTCGACCCGACTGAAGTTGTAGAAGCCTCGCTTGATGTCGACGAACGCGAAGTTCGACCCCTCCAACATGGTGACTTCGATAGGGGCGAAGTACGTCAGGTCTCCCTTCCACTGGTGCGAGCTATAGGGAGTCGTCCACAGGCCGCTCGTCCTGCTTCGGGCCTTCAGCACGCCCACCCACTTGGGAACGGCTTGGACCCGGGTCGCGGGCGTGTCCAGGCGTTGGAGAATCGATTGCGGAGCAGGGGCCGGCTCTTCAGGCGGCGCGTCCTGCGCGGTGCATCCCGCGAGGAATGCAAGTCCAATGATGAGGCTTCGGCGAAGCTGGGCTGTCATGCTGGGAATGTCTGCCTGGGTGAGGGTGTCTAGAGTTGCAGGCCTTCAGACGCTCCTCAGGTCAATCCCTGAGTTTTGCCTTCAAATTATTTCCAGACGTCTGCTTTTCAGCTGGACTGTTCCAGCTTGCGCAGCGTCTCCACCAGGTTCTGCATGCGTTCATGGTGCGTGCCGGGCCAGAAGACGCGCTGGCAGCCGGGGCACTGCTGGAAGTGGCTGTGGCGTTGGGTCACGCCTTCCGGGACGCGGCCCTGCACTTCTTCCGGCGTCGCGGTGGACAGCGGCGCATTGCAGGCAATGCAGCGGGAGAAGGGCCGCATGCGCGACGTCAGGCCGTACCTCCGCACCACCTCCACCAACTGGTGTGCCGGATCCGTTTCTCGCGGGAAGTAGCCGAGCACCACCTCCGAGCGCTTCAGCACGCCCAGGTCCCGCGTGAGCAGCACCCGCTCTTCGTCGTGGGACAGGCGCGCCAGCTGGTCGTCCGCGTAGTCGTTGCGCCAGAGCGTGTCGAAGCCGAGCATCCGCAGGAAGCCGGACAGCCGCCCCAACCCCACGTCCAGGATGAAGCGCGGCATCTCCGGGATGGGCGGGCCTACTCGCGCCACCCGCGGCGCGGATGGATGCGACGCCGGATACACGTCGATGCTCGTGCCCTCCTCCGCGCGGTGCGCGAATCCCACCGGCTCTCCGTCCACCAACACCACGTCCACCTCCGGATGCGGCGGACCCAGCGACTCGATGAGGTCCTTCACCGAAGGGCTGCCCTGCAGTACATGCGTGAACGCCTGCCCCCGGCGCTCCGGTGCGACGAAGTCGTTCAGTGCGCCGTGGATCCGCACCGTGAGCTGCCGTGATGACATCCTGGACTCCTTACGTCCGGCTGCGTCGTAGCTGGCGCCCTGATGTCTTTCTTTGAATCCACGCCTTCCCCAGCTGTGGGCGGGGGGGAACTCTCGGATTCTTGAAAGGCGGTGACGCAATCCTCACGGGCGGTCAGGGGACAGCCTTCTTGCAAACTTCTATAATCACGCGCCAGTCGGCGTGCCGAAGCCGACGGGTCACCCCCCTCGACACCCTCGGAAGCAAGGATCCAGGCCCTGCATGGCAATGAAGCTCCCCCCGTTCCTCCGCCCCCTCGTGGCAATGAGCTTCATGGCCCTCGCTTGCGGCGAGGGTGAAGAGCCCATCACGCCTCCGGACTCGGGGACCTCCGCCGATGCCGGGACCCGCACCGACGCGGGCACCACCGAGGATGCCGGATCCGACACGGAACAGCCCACGGACGATGCGGGCACCACCGTGGATGCCGGAACCGATGTGGACCCGGGCTCCGATGATGCCGGCACGGCGGTGGACGCGGGCTCGACGGACGACGCTGGCACCACGACCGACGCAGGCACCACGACGGATGCTGGTTCCGCGACGGATGCTGGTTCCGCGACGGATGCTGGTTCCGCGACGGATGCGGGCACCGCGACCGACGCGGGCTCGCCGACCGATGGTGGCTCCGGTGACGCGGGCACGGGGGGCGAGACGGATACCGACGGTGGCTACACGCAGATCCGCCTGATGGCCGCCAACCTCTCCAGCGGCAACGGCCAGGACTACGACCCGGGCCACGGCATCCGGCTGATTGCGGGCGTGAAGCCCGACATCGTGATGATCCAGGAGTTCAACTACAAGTCGGACTCCGCCGCGGACATCCGCTCCATGGTGGACCAGGCCGTCGGCCCGGGCTTCTACTACTACCGCGAGACGGGCGCGCAGATCCCCAACGGCATCATCAGCCGCTACCCCATCATCGAGTCGGGCGAGTGGAAGGACGCCAAGGTCTCCAACCGCGACTTCGCCTGGGCCCGCATCGACATCCCCGGGCCGCGCGACCTCTGGGCCGTCAGCGTCCACCTGCTCACCAGCAGCTCCAGCAACCGCAACGCGGAAGCCACCCAGCTCGTGGGCTACATCAAGGGGAAGATCCCCGAGGACGACTACCTGACCATCGGCGGCGACTTCAACACCGACAGCCGCTCCGAGGCGTGCATCACCACCTTCAAGCAGGTGGTCGACACCGCGGGCCCGCACCCGGTGGACAAGAACGGCAAGGACGGCACCAACGCCAGCCGCAGCAAGCCGTATGACCACGTGCTCGTGGACCTGGACCTGCGCCAGTACCAGGTGCCCACCGTCATCGGGAGCAGCACCTTCAACAACGGCCTGGTGCTCGACAGCCGCGTGTACACGCCCATCTCGGAGATCTACCCGGCGCTGAACTCCGACAGCGGCGCGTCCAGCATGCAGCACATGGGCGTCATCAAGACGTTCCGCACGCCCAACTTCTAACGGGCACCCCGCAGGCAACTCGGGCCGGTCATCGGGAGCTCCCCGGTGCCCGGCCCGCGCCGTTTCAGAAGCTCCACTTGTGCTTGTTCTTCGCGATGAAGCGCCCCACCGGCGGGATGCGCGCGATGAGCGGCGTCAGCACGAACACCGCCGCCAGCCGCAGCGGCTTCACCGCCTGCGACGCGAGGTAGGCCGCGCCCCACGCGCCCGCCTGGGCGCCGGTGCCCTGGGGCTGGAAGCCGGCCCGGATGGCCGCCCAGAAGCCCACGATGACCAGGCCGAAGATGAGGTAGTTCACCGCGATGGCCAGCGGGCCGTAGTCCACCAGCAGCGTCTTGAAGCGCGCCATCAATGACGGCTTCGCCACGGGGGGCGCGGTGGTTCCGGGTGGGGCAATGTCGGGAGTGGAAGGTTTCACGTCGGGCTCAACAGGCGCCATGGGCGCACCATGCCCGAAACGGGCGGACTCCGGGAGTAAGAGGGCAGGCGGGCCGGCGACCCGCGGCCCGGGTCCGGGTTGTCAGGGCTCCCGGGGGCACGATAGAGGTTCGGGTACCCCATGAAAGCCTCCTTCCGCCTCCTCCTCGTGGTGGTCCTCGCCGTGCTGGCGGCGGATCAGGTGACCAAGTACCTGGCCGTGTCCCGGCTGACGGAAGCGCTGGATGGGCGCAGCGGCCTGTCGCGCGTGTCCGGCTTCCTGAGCGAACAGAACCTGGACAACGACCCTCCGGTGGAGGGCGTGTTCCGCAAGAACACGCGGCCGTACCGCTTCATCGAGGACTACTGGCACTTCCGCTACGTGGAGAACCCGGGCGCGGCGTGGGGCATGTTCTCCAACCTGCCGGAGACGGCGCGCAAGGCGTTCTTCCACGTGGTGAGCCTGGTGGCGCTGGGGTTCATCCTGACGCTGTACCGGAAGACGGAGCCGTCGCAGAAGCTGGTGCGCGTGGCGCTGGCGCTCATCACCGGCGGCGCGCTGGGCAACTTCATGGACCGGCTCATCCGGGGCTACGTCATCGACTTCATCGACTGGCACTGGCGCAACCAGCCGGGCATGCGCTGGCCCACGTTCAACGTGGCGGACGCGGCCATCTGCGTGGGCGTGGCGCTGATGCTGCTGGACTCGCTGCGTCCGGAGGCCTCGGCCGCGCAGCCGCTGCCCCAGGGCACGAGCCCCCAGCCGTGACGCGCGGGGGTGGGCTGGTATAAGCCCTCTCCGTGCCGCGCAAATACGTCATCCTCCTCGCCCTCACGCTGGGCGTCATCGTGCTGGACCAGTGGACGAAGTACCTGGTCGTGCGCGACCTCACCACCCGCTTCGACGGGGCCACCACCCTGTCGCAGCGCCTGGGCGCCTTCTATTCGCCCGCGGAAGCGCCGGGCCACCGCGGCCTGCACTTCCAGCCGAAGACGCACGTGGAGGTGGCGGAGAACTTCTTCCGCCTGCGCTACGCGGAGAACCCGGGCGCCGCGTGGGGCATGTTCCGCGACCTGCCGCCCCACGTGCGCGGCCCGCTCTTCCACCTGGTGAGCCTGGGCGCGGTGCTGCTCATCGTCTTCTACTTCCGGAAGCTGACCGGCACGGACCCCGCGGAGGTGTGGGCGCTGTGGGGGCTGCCGCTGGTGCTGGGCGGCGCGCTGGGCAACTACATCGACCGAGTGGCGCGGGCCTTCGTCATCGATTTCCTGGAGGCCCATTGGTACGACAAGGCCGCCTGGCCGTCGTTCAACGTCGCGGACATGGCCATCTGCATCGGCGTGGGCATGCTCGTGGTGGATGCCTTCGTGCGCAAGGAGAAGCCGGAGGCCTCCGCCCCCGCGAAGGCCTCGTAGTGGCGTGACGGCGGGCCGGGAATGTCCTTCCCGCCCGTCCCGGTTGTCCCCGCCGTTCGTCCGGGCCTCCCGGGCCAGAGGTCCCCATGCTCCCCGTCCTGCTGCGCCTGTCCTTCACCACGCTGTGGATGCAGCTCCTGCTGTACGCCGCCGCGGTGGGGGTGGTGGCCTCCGTCGCCGTCAACGGCTGGAAGGGCACGCTGGGGCCGGTGGACGAAAAGACGGGCAAGGAGGGCCCCGCGCCGCTCCAGGACAAGCTCCTGCGCGCGGTGGGGTTCGCGGCGGTGGGCGGCTTCCTCGCGTACTTCGGCTTGAAGTACGCGCTGCCCGCGGACGCGTTCCCCGGAGGCAAGGGCGAGGGCATCCCGCTGCACACCTACGGCGTGCTCCTGGCCCTGGGCTTCATCACCGCGGTGTCGGTGGCGGGCCGGCTGGCGCAGGACGAGTGGCGCCGGGTGAGCTTCGTTCCGGGCCGGGGCTGGGTGGACACGGAGGGGCCCCAGAAGCGCGAGCAGGTGATGGACCTGGCGTTCTGGGTGCTGGTGGGCGGGCTCGTGGGCAGCCGGGTGCTGTTCGTGCTGGTGAACTGGCAGGACTACGCGCGCGACTGGACGCAGGTCTTCTCCCTGGGCGGCGGGCTGGTGTTTTACGGCGGCCTCATTGGCGCGGGGCTGGCGGCGTACCTCTTCGCCCGCAAGCACGACCTGGACTTCCTGCGGCTGGCGGACGTGTGCATCCCCACCGTGTCGCTGGGGCAGTGCCTGGGGCGCCTGGGCTGCTTCTCCGCCGGGTGCTGCTGGGGAGACATGGCCGGGAGCCACTCGCACACGGGCGTCACCTTCCCGGGCTCCGGGCTGGCCCAGGACCTGTTCGGCCAGCTGGGGCGTGCGTCCAGCCTGGCGTATGGCTCGCAGGCCGGGGATGGCCGCTTCGTGGTGGAGGCCACCGGGCAGGTGCTCCACGAGTGGGCGCCGGGCGCGGTGCGCATCTCCGACTGGGTGGCCCAGCACGGCACCACGCTGCCGGTGTACCCCACGCAGCTCTTCGAGTCGGTGGGGCAGCTGGTGCTCTTCGTGGCGCTCCTGTACGCGCGCCGCTTCCGCCGCTTCCACGGGCACATCTTCGCCCTGTGGCTGATGGCCTACGCCTGCCTGCGCACCACGGTGGAGCTGTTCCGGGGCGACGTGGAGCGCGGCACCCTGCACGGCCTGCTGGAGTCGCTGGGGGCCCAGGGGCTGGCCGGGGCCGTGCCCCTGGAGGCCTGGTACAACGTGTCCACCAGCCAGTTCATCTCCCTGTGCATGTTCACCTTCGGTGCACTGCTGATGGCGCGCCACCGACCGGCGGGTGAGGCCGCTGGCCTGGGGCCTACACCGTCGGCGGCCTGAGGTTGCGAGCCGCGCCCGGGTTGGGGACACTCCCGGGAACATGCCGCCGCCCGACAACGCACGGCCCGCCAAAGGTGGGGCCCGGCCCGCGCAACAGGACGCCAGTTCCTCCAGCGAAGCCGCCCTTCAGCAATGTGAGGAGCTGGAGGCGGCCATCGCGGAGCTGCGCCACAGCTACGAGCAGTACTTCATCGGCATGGAGCGCCAGGCGCCCATCCGCGCGCATGAGGATTTGAAGAAGCGGATGCTGAAGCTCAAGGGGGCCTTCATCCGCAGCACGTCGGTGAAGTTCCGCGTGCAGAGCCTCCACAACAAGTTCCTCACCTACGAGCGGCTGTGGGTGCGCACCATCCAGGAGATTGAGGCCGGCACCTACCGCCGCGACCTGGCCAAGGCCCGCCGCCGCGCCGGGGCGAAGCAGGTCGGTGCGACCGGCGACCGCCAGAAGGGCGTGGTGGAGATCCCCGAAGAAGTCGACGACATGGACTTCGAGGAGATTGAAGAGCTCACCGGCCGCCGCCCCATCAACGAGCCGAAGCTCGCCTCGGAGTACCTGGCGGAGCAGCCGGCCGGAGGCGGTACGCCCTTCCGGGGCAGTCCGGCGGTGGCCCCTGTCGCGGCGCAGCCGGCCGGCGCGCCCCGGGGGACGCCCGCGGGGCTGGTGCCGCCGAAGCAGTCGGCTCCTGCGGTCTCGCCCATGAGCGGGCTGCCGTCCATCGCGCCCGTGGGGACTCCTGCGGCGGGACGTCCGGCGGTGCCTCCGGGCATGGCCACGAAGCCTTCGTCGGCGGCTCCGCAGCAGCCCGCGCGTCCGGCGGCGGCTGCTGCCGCGGCGGCGCCCCGTCCCGCGGCGGCCGGCCCCGGTGGCGGCATGTCCGACGACAAGCTGCGCGCGGTGTACGACGCGTACGTCACCGCGAAGCGCCGCTGCCAGGAGGACACGTCCAAGCTGTCCTACGAGTCGGTGGCGGCCACGCTGCGCAAGCAGGTGCCGGAGCTGCTCAAGCAGCACAACGCGAAGGCCGTGGAGTTCAAGGTCGTCATCAAGGACGGCAAGGCCTCGCTCAAGGCCGTGCCCAAGTAGCGGAAGGCACGGCATGAACCAGGACCTGGAGTCGCTCAAGGCGCGCGTGGCGCGCCTGTCGGTGATGATCTTCGACATCGACGGCACGCTCACCGACGGCCGCATCTTCTGGGTGCCCAACTCCGGCTGGACGCAGATGTACAGCGTGCGTGACGGCATGGGCATCAAGCGCTTGCAGGAGGTGGGCATCGAGGTGGCCGCCATCTCCGGCGGCGACAGCCTCTCCGCGCAGATGCGCATGCAGTCGCTGGGCTTGCGTCACGTGCACTTCGGCAGCCAGGACAAGGTGGCGCACTTCGAGAAGCTGCTCGGCATCCTCAACGTGTCCGCCGAGCACTGCGGCTACATGGGTGACGAAGTGGTGGACCTGCCGCTGCTCAAGGCGGTGGGCTTCTCCGCCACCGTGCCGGAAGCGCCGGACGAGGTGCGCGCCCAGGTGCACTACGTGGCCCAACGCGCCGCGGGCTTCGGCGCCGCGCGCGAGGTGTGTGAGTTCATCCTGAAGCACCGGGCGCGCTCCGCGCCCGCGACGTGAAGAGGGGGAAGCACCGCATGAAGTGGGGGATGTGGTTGGCAGGGGTGCTGTGGCTGGCGGGGTGCGCGAGCTCGCGGCCCGTGAAGGGCGAGGCCACCGTGAAGTGCGTCATCACCAAGGCCGGCCGGGCGGAGGACTGTCAGGTCACGAAGCGGGACGCCACCGTCAGCGACGCGCAGCTCGCCGAGTCGCTCCGCCTCATCCAGGCGCGTGAGTACCCACCCGTCCGCTACAACGGGAAGCCGATGGACGTGCCCTACACCTTCAACTTCACGTACCGCGATCCGCTCCCCACGGACGGTGGGACGGTGGTGGCACCCGCGCCCGCGGAGCCGTGACGGGTGTTCTGCACCAGGGTCAAACCGGCGGGACGGGAAAGATGCCCAAACGTTCGCTCCTGGAAATGCCTACCTCCCTGCCTGGCGTTCGGGTTGTCGCTCCCAGGGCCCGTTCCTACCTTGCGCTGCCTGAAGGCCGGTGGACGGCCCGAGACACCTGGGAGGCGACGTGGGGATGCGGCGGATGTGGCTCGGACTGGCGGTGGCCGTGGGGCTCGCCGTGTCCACCGGATGCGGGCAGTCCCCCGAGGATTCCGAAGCGCGGCTCGCGGTCCTGGAGGCAGAGGGCAAGCAGATGGACCAGGCCCTGGACGCGGTCGAGGACCGCCTCCTGGGCAGCCAGGGACGGCTCGCCATGTGGAACGAGCTGGGGCGGCGTCACCAGGAGGTGAGCGCCATCCAATGCAAGGTGGCCGACGCCCACATGGCCGCCATCCTCAAGCACGAGGACAAGCAGAACCAGAAGGCGCGCATGGTCAAGCAGCGCAACTCCATGGCGTCCGTGGACAAAGCGGTGCTCACGTCCGGCAAGGCGCCCGCGCAGCAGCGCAGCAACTGACGTCCCGCGGCTGAGGTCCGGTGTCTAGCCGGGGATGCGCGCGGTGCGCTCGCGCATGCGCTTCTCCACCGCGATGACGCCCCGGAGGAACAGCCCGGGCGCCAGCCGCCGCAGACGCCAGAACCAGCGCGCATCCGCCATGGGCAGCACGTGCGGCGCGCCCTGGTCCACCGCCTTGAGCAGCCGCTCGGCGACCCACTCCGGTCCAATCTTCGACTGGTCCACCAGCTTCACGCTCATGCGGCGCGTCTCCGGGTCGGAGTAGGGCGCGGCCGCGGAAGCGATGTTCGTGCGGAAGAACGTGGGGCACGCCACCGTGACGCCCAGCCCCAGCGGTTGCAGCTCCGCGTAGAGCGTCTCCGACAGCGCGACGACCGCGGCCTTGGACGTGTTGTAGGCCGCGAGGTTCGGCGCGTACACGAGCCCCGCCGCGGACGCGATGTTGAGCACGTGCCCGGAGCCCTGCTTCTTCAGGCGCGGCACGAACGCGTGGCAGCCGTGGATGACGCCCCACAGGTTCACGTCCAGCACGCGCTTCCATTCCGACAGGGGCAGCGTGCCCACCGCGCCTCCGGTGGCGACACCCGCGTTGTTCACCACCAGGTCCACGCCGCCAAACGCTTCGTCCGTGGCGCGCGCCAGCGCCTCCACCGCGTCCGGGTCCGTCACGTCGCACGGGTGCACGCGGGCCTCGCCCCCCAGCTCCGTGACGCGGCGGGCGGTCTCCTCCGCGCTGGCCGCGTTCATGTCCGACACCATGACCCGCGCCTGCCGGGCCGCCAGCGCTTCACACAGCGCGCGGCCCAGGCCACTGCCGGCGCCCGTCACCACCGCGCGAGGACGAGAGGGAAGGCTCATGGTTTTCGGACTCCTGGGGGAGAAGGGGGGACGTCGTGACGCGGCAGGGCTAGCACGGCGGGCGAAACGCTGGCCATGCGCGAGTGCTCGCTTTCCCGGGAAACTCGCGCTTCCAGACGGGCGGGCAGGCGGGCGCACGGTTCGTGACCCCGAGTCAGAAGTTGGCTAGAACCCACGGCCGTGCAACGCGCCTTGGTGGCAGTAATGGCAGTCGCGGCGGCGGCGCTCCTGGGATGCAACGACCTGGAGAACTGCGGCTCGACGCCGGTGGACATCACCCGGACCGACGGGGGGCTCTACCGTTGCGTGACGTCCGAGGACTGCCCCAGGACGTCGCGCGTCTCCGTGTGCGTGACGGACGTCTCCTCCGAGCGCGAGTGCGTGCGCTGCGACGAGACGCGCTGCGTGCGCCTCATCCCGGAGTCGTGCCAATGACGCGGCGACTGTCGCGTTGGGCGTGCGTCCTGGCGGTGGGGGCGCTCGCCGTCACGGGGTGCCGGGACAAGCCGGTGGACCACATGCAGCGCGCGCGCGACGCCATCTTCGAGAAGCGTCCGGACGAAGCGCTGGTGGAGTACCGCAAGGCCTACGAGATGCTGCTGCGCGACGAGACCCCGGAGGCGCTGGTGATGCGCGCCCGGGCGCTCAAGGGCGCGGCCGACGTGTACTGGCTGGAGCAGCGCAAGGTGAAGGAGGCGGTGAGCGTCTACCGCCAGCTCATCCAGCAGTGCCCGGAGGCGCCGGAGTCGCTGGAGGCGCGCATCATCCTGGCGGAGCTGCTGCGGGTGCACTACCGCGACCTGCGCGGCTCCATTGATCAGCTCACCGCCGCGCTGCACCGCAACCCGCCGCAGAGCGCGGAGCTGCAGTACCAGGTGGCCAAGTCGTACTTCGAACTCCAGGACTATCCGCAGTGCGAGCTGGAGGCGAAGAAGCTGCCGGACCGCTTCGCCACCAGCCCCTATGTGGACGACGCGCTCTTCCTCCAGGCGCAGGCCCTGGCCATGGTGGAGGGCAAGCGCCAGGAAGCGCTGCGCACCTACGCGGACCTGCGCACGCGCTTCCCGGACTCGGAGCTGGCGCCGTACGCCCTCTTCGAGATGGGCAAGCTGCGCGCGGACGCGGGCGACAACGAGAAGGCCATCGAGACCTGGGTGGAGTGCCTGAAGACGCACCCCGAACCGTCGCTCGTGCAGGACGCCATCGCCCGGGCACGCCGCCGCCTGGCCAACCTCACGGTGGAGGGGATTGGCAAGAAGGAGGTGGCGTTCGACCGGGCGAAGCAGGCGCGCACCTCCGTGGAAGCCATGGGCGGCACCGCCGAGGAAGCGGCCCGCGACCGCGGCGACTGACGGCTGCGCAGGGCGCATTCGCGTGCGCCCGTTCCTCCCGCGTGCCATGTAACGGCCGGGCCGCAAGGGCCCTTCTCGCGTGGGAGGCATTCACATGAACGTGCTGGTGACAGGGGCCACGGCGGGCATCGGGCAGGCCATCGCGCGCCGCTTCGTGAAGGAGGGCGCGCGCGTCATCGCCGCCGGGCGGCGCGGCGACCGGCTGGACGCGCTCAAGGCGGAGCTGGGGGAACGGCTGCTGCCGGTGACGCTGGACGTGACGGACAAGGCGGCGGTGAAGGCGGCGTTCGCCTCGCTGCCGGCGGACTTCGCGCAGGTGGACGTGCTGGTGAACAACGCGGGGCTCGCGCTGGGGATGGAGCCCGCGCAGGCGGCGCGGCTGGAGGACTGGGACGTGGTGGTGGACACCAACGTGAAGGGCCTCCTGTACTGCACGCGTGAGGCGCTCGCGGGCATGGTGGCGCGCGACCGCGGGCACGTCATCAACATCGGCTCCATCGCGGGCGAGTTCCCCTATCCGGGTGGCAACGTGTACGGCGCCACGAAGGCGTTCGTGCATCAGTTCACGCTCAACCTGCGCGCGGACCTGCACGGCACCGCCGTGCGCGTCACGGACATCCAGCCGGGGCTGTTGGGCGGCACGGAGTTCTCCAACGTGCGCTTCCGCGGCGATGACGCGAAGGCCGCCGCGCTCTACGAGAAGACCCAGCCGCTCACGCCCGAGGACGTCGCGGACACGGCGTACTGGGTGGCCACGCGGCCCGCGCACGTGAACATCAACGTCATCTCCATGATGCCGGTGGTGCAGGCCTTCGGGCCGCTGCTGGTGAAGCGCGGCGGGTAGCTAGCCCGGCACGGGCAGCGCGGCTTCCAGGAGCGGCGCGGGCACCGACGGGTCGTCCGCGTCCGCCACCAGCAGCACGTGGACGCGGCCTCCCTCCACGCGCGCGTCCACGCCCTCCAGCTTCACGGGCACGTCCACCGCGTCCAGGTACACGGGCGTGCCGTCCGGCGCGAGCACGCCCACCGCCGAACCCTTCACCGGCCCGTCCGCCACGCGGTCGCGAGACGCCTCCGCCGTGGCGGTGAACACCACGCGCCCATCCGGCAGCGGCGACGCGTCCGTGAAGGACAGCCGCACGCCATTGGCTTCGCCCAGCTCCCACCGGCGCACGGTTCGCACGGCCTCCGGACCCATCACGCCCACGTCCAGGCTGGCCAGCACGCGGTCCAGGTCCAGGTCCACCAGCGCGTCCACGCCGCCCTCGCCGTTGCCCCGGTTGAGCAGCCGCAGCCGCTTGCCCGCCACCGCCGCGCCCTCCACGTTGAGCGCCACCAGCTCGCGCTCCAGCTGCACGTAGAGCGACGTGCAGTCCACCGTGCGCGGCTCGCCCGCGAGCGTCCCGTCCGCGTTCAGGGGCAGCACCGACGCCCGGCGCCGCGCGGGCGTGGACCCCGAGGGCAGGGCCAGCAGCGCCCCGTGCGCGAAGGACGCGGAAGGGCCCAGCCTGCACAGCGCCTCCAGGTCCGGCTTCGCCGCCTTGCGAGCCGCGTGTTCATCCGGAAGCCCGCCCGGGAAGAGGCGCACGGTGTGGCCCGGCGCGTCTCCGGTGGCGGGGAACACCGCGAGGTGGAGCGCGTCGTCCGCGACGACGTAGAGCCAGTCCCCCGCGCGCACCAGGCCGCTGGCGGCGGAGACGTGCGAGGGACGGCCGGGGGCTTCAGGCGCCGCGAGGGTGAGCGTGCGCCGGCGGGTGGTGGGAATCATGGGACCCGGGAGCGTCGCCGACTACAGCAGGGTTCCGCTCAGGAAGAGGCTCGCGGCCGTGAAGTAGATGACGAGTCCGGACACGTCCACCAGCGTGGCCACGAAGGGCGCGGACGCGCTCGCGGGGTCGAAGCCCACGCGCCGCAGGATGAACGGCAGCATGGAACCGGACAGCGTGCCGAAGATGACCACGCCCACCAGCGACACGCCCACCGTCATGCCGATGAGGAACGCGTGGTCGCCGTAGCTGTGGAACAGCGCCTGCCACGCCATCACGCGCAGGAAGCCCACCACGCCCAGCACCGCGCCCAGCGCCAGGCCCGTGCTCAACTCCCTCCGGGCCACGCGCCACCAGTCCTTCAGCCGCATCTCCGACAGCGCCAGCGACCGGATGATGAGCGTGGTGGCCTGGCTGCCGGAGTTGCCGCCGGAGCTGATGATGAGCGGGATGAAGAGGCTCAGCACCACGGCGCGGGCGATCTCGTGCTCGAAGTAGCCCATGGCGGTGGCGGTGAGCATCTCGCCCAGGAAGAGCACCATCAGCCAGCCGGCGCGCTTCTTGAGCATCGCCAGGAAGCCCACGTCGAAGTAGGGCGCGTCCAGGGCCTCCATACCGCCGACCTTCTGGATGTCCTCCGTGGCCTCTTCCTGGACCACGTCCACGATGTCGTCCACCGTGACGATGCCCTTCATGCGCCGCTGCTCGTCCACCACGGGCATGGCCATGAAGCTGTGCTCGGAGAAGGTGCGGCTCACCGCCTCCTGGTCCGTGTTCTCCGCCACGGTGATGACGTCGCGAATCATCACGTCCGCCACGCGCTTGTCCGGCGCGGCCTGGAAGAGCTGGCGCAGGGACAGCACGCCCTGGAGGCGCTGCTCGGCGTCCAGCACGTAGGCGTAGTAGACGGTCTCCACCTTCTCGCGCGCCTGCTTGCGCAGGTACCCGATGGCCTCGTCGATGCTCATGTCCGGGCGCACGCGGGCGAAGCGCGGGTTCATCAAACCGCCCGCGTCGTCCTCCGAGTAGGCCAGGAGGACGTTCACCTCGCGGCGGCTGGCGTCGTCCAGCTGCGACAGGATGGCGTCCACCTGCTCGGGCTCCACGGCCTGGACCAGGTCGGCCAGGTCGTCCGGAGGGAGCAGTCGGACCCAGGTGCGGCGCTCGGCCGGGGGGAGGCTGAGGATGAGCTCGCCCTGTTCGCGCGCGCTGAGGCCCAGGAAGAAGTCGTCCGCCACCGCCGAGGGCAGCAGGCGGAAGCCCTCCAGGCGCTCGTCCACGGAGAGCACGGCCCACGCCTCATGAAGCTCGTCGGGGGACAGCGCGTTCTGGCTCTGGGGACTCTCCACCATGACGACGGCCTCGAAAGAAGAGGGGGAGGGTGCGCGCCTCGCTGCATCGCGCGCGGGCCTCTCTACACCCCTCACGGGGACACGGCGAGCGGAAGGCGCGAAACATCGAGCGGAAAGTCCAGTTCGCCTGCCTGCCCATGCCACCCGTGTCCGCGGGTTCACGGGAGGCGCCCCGGCTCTTGAGGGGCGCCTCGGGGTGGGTCAGGCCTTCTGCTGGATGAGCTCCACCTTGTAGCCGTCCGGATCCTCCACGAAGGCGATGACGGTGGTGCCGTGCTTCATGGGGCCGGGCTCGCGGACGACCTTGCCGCCGGCCTGCCGGATGGCGTTGGCGGTGGCGTGGATGTCGCTGACGCCCAGGGCGATGTGGCCGTAGGCGGAGCCCAGCTCGTACTTCGCCGTGTCCCAGTTGTGGGTGAGCTCCAGGGCCGGGTGGGTGTCTTCCGGGCCGTAGCCGACGAAGGCGAGGGTGAACCTGCCGTCCGGATAGTCCTGGCGGCGCAGGAGCGTCATGCCGAGCACGCGGGTGTAGAAGTCGAGCGACTTCTCCAGGTCGCCGACACGGAGCATGGTGTGGAGGATGCGCATGCGGTGGCTATAACCGCGCCAGCGTGTAGGTGCGCAGGCTAAAGCGCGCCGCCCGCGCGGGGGACGGGCCGGGTGACCGGGTCGAAGCAGGCCCGGGCGGTGCCGGTGAACGCGGTGATGAGCCGCTGGCGCATGTCCGCGTCGTCCGCGAAGACCGTCATCCAGATGGACCAGTGGCCCAGCGCCGTGGCCTGCCGGATGACCAACCGCCGCATGTGGGGCGTGTCGGAGGCGGCGAGGCAGTCCCGGGCTTCTTCCGCTCGGGCCCACGCCTCCCTGCGATGCTGCCAGCGGCGGTCGCTGGCCCTGGGGTTGCGGGGTGGCAGCCGGTCGAGCCCCGTGAGCTGGAGCGTCCGCTCCGCGCGGCGTTTCTCCTGCGGACTCAGGTTGGGCGCCGCGGTCACGACCCCGTCCGCGGCGTGGACGAAGGCGCGGGCCGTGTTGTCGCGGTCCGGCCAGTAGTAGCTCCCCAGGCGGATGCGCTTGTCGCTCTTGGTGCTGTTGCAGTTCACGCAGGCGAGCAGGAAGTTGTGCCAGTCCCGCGCGAGCCCGGGGTGATGCTCCCGCGGAAGCATGTGCTCCACGGCGAGGCTGGCGTTCATCCGGCCCTCGCAGAACGAGCAGTATTCACCCATGCGCTCGATGAGCGCGCCGCGCGCCTCCGGGTAGTCGGAGAAGGTCCGGCGCACGCCGTCGTTGTCGACGGGCCAGTCCCCCCGCTCCACGGGTCTCACGACTCATCTCCGGGGAGCCCGGCCTTGCCTCGCTGCATCTCCAGGAAGGCGTGGTAGGCGACGTCGTCGCTGAAGGGCGCGGAGAGCGTGTCGAGCTCCTGCTTGAGGCGCTGGAGCTCCTTGCCCTTGGAGCCCTTCGCCTGCTCCAGCGCCGCGTAGTACTTCCGCGCCGCCTCCATCATCACCTGATGGCGATGGCTGCGCTGGGGAAGCTCCACGCCCATCACTTCCTGCGCGATGTCCTCGATGCTCCGGCTGGGGAGCGTCTCGCGGGATTGATCATCCAGGTTGATGAGCTCGTTCTCGCGCAGCGACTGGACGATGAAGGGCGAGTGGGTCGTGGCCACGAACTGCAGCTGGGGGAAGACCTTGCGCAGGTCGTCCACCACCTCGCGCTGCCAGTTGGGGTGCAGGTGCAGATCCAGCTCGTCGATGAGGACGATGCCCGGCGTCTGCGATGGCGCCTGCTCACGCAGGTGCGGATTGAGGGTGGCGGCGCGGTAGGCGATGTTGCCCACCATGGCCAGCATGCTCCGGGCGCCGTCGCTCAGCATGTCGAAGGGCAGCTGGGCGCCGTCCTTCTTGCTCGCGACCAGCATGCCCAGCCGCAGGTCGTAGCGGACGTCCGTCCAGTCCCGCATGCACTCGCGAAGCGCGTGCTTCACCGCGCCCAACGTGCCGAGCGCGCGCCCCTCCTGGAGCTGGATCAGCTCCATGGTCTTGAACCAGGAGACGAAGTCCTTGTGATTGGAGGACGGGTCGAGGCACCCGTGATAGCCCCTGAACCGCGAGCGGGGCTTGAGGACCCTGGCGCCATCCGACGCCGTGGACTGGCGGGCCCGGCGCTGCAACCAGAGGCGTCCGGTGCCGTAGTAGGCGATGAGCGGCAGGACGACGTCCTTGCCCTTGCGGACCTGGGAGCGCCAGGACAGCGTCCGCTTGGACAGGTCGGAGGTCTGTCCATGGGTGGTGTGCTTGTTGGGGCCTTCGAGCGTCCGCGCCCACTCCAGGCTCTTTCCCTCCACGAGGCCCCGGCATCTCACCTCCACGGGGTAGAGGGCCTCCAACGTGGGGACCTCGCCGCTGGTGTGCATCACGCGCCGCACGTCATCGCGGTGGATGCCGGGAGGCGTGGCGCCCTCCAGTCCCAGGAAGATGGCGCCCGCCGCGATGGAGAGCGCGTCGAGGATGGCCGTCTTGCCCGTGCCGTTGTCGCCGATGAGCACGTTGAACGAGGGCGAGAACTCGAAGGCTCGCGACGCGAATCCACGGAAGTTCTTGACCTCGATGCGCTCGATTCTCATCGGTGCTTTCGTCGGGACCTGTGGGACAGCCTGGCCGCCAGTATCTTCCAGGTCCCTGGCGACGCACGTGAATTCCCTACGTTGCGCGCGCGCCCCGGTCAGCCAGGCAGGCGTCCGCTCGGGGGTGAAAAGGCGACATCGGAGGGCCACTCAGGGCAGGGCCAGGCGTCCGGCGCGTGTTATGGAACCGGCCATGAAACACGCTCAAAGCCAGGCCCTCTTCGCCCGTGCGCAGGCGCGCATCCCGGGTGGCGTGAATTCTCCGGTGCGTGCCTTCCGTGGCGTGGGAGGCGACCCCGTCTTCTTCAAGGAAGGCTCCGGCGCGTGGCTCACCGACGTGGACGGCAACCGCTACGTGGACCTGGTGGGCAGCTGGGGCCCGCTCATCCTGGGCCACGCGTACCCGCCCATCGTGGAGGCCATCCTGGAGGCCGCGCGTCGCGGCACCACCTTCGGCGCGCCCGTCGCCGCGGAGGTGGAGTTCGCGGAGCTGCTCTGCGCCACGGTGCCTTCGGTGGAGAAGGTGCGCCTCGTCTCCAGCGGCACGGAGGCCACGGTGGCCGCGGTCCGCGTGGCGCGCGGCTTCACCGGCCGCGACTCCATCCTCAAGTTCGAGGGCTGTTTCCACGGCGCGGGTGACCCGTTCCTCGTGAAGGCGGGCAGCGGCGTGGAGACGCTGGGCCTGCCGGACTCGCCGGGCGTGCCGTCCGCGCTGGCGTCGCTCACGCTCACCGCGCCCTTCAACGACCTGGAGGCGGTGGAGCGCATCTTCAACGAGAAGGGCAAGGACATCGCCTGCGCCATCATCGAGCCCGTGGTGGGCAACATGGGCGTGCTGGTGCCGCGCCCCGGCTACCTCGAAGGGTTGCAGAAGCTCTGCCAGAAGCACGGCGTGCTCTTCATCCTGGATGAGGTGATGACGGGCTTCCGGCTGGCTCGCGGCGGCGCGCAGGAGCTGTACGGGCTCAAGCCGGACCTGACCACCATGGCGAAGGTGGTGGGCGGCGGCATGCCGCTGGGCGCGTACGGCGGCCGGCGCGACGTCATGTCGAAGGTGGCGCCGGAGGGGCCCGTGTACCAGTCCGGCACGCTGTCCGGGAACCCGGTGGCGGTGGCGGCGGGCCTGGCGTGCGTGAAGGCGCTGGCGGCGCCGGGGACGTATCAGCGGCTGGAGCACCTGGGATTGCTGCTGGAGGAGGGCTTCCGCGCGGAGGCGAAGGCGGCGGGCGTGCCGGTGACGGTGAACCGCGTGGGCAGCATGCTCACGGTGTTCTTCACGGCGGAGCCGGTGTTCGACTACGCGTCCGCGAAGAAGGCGGACACGGCGAAGTTCGGGCGCTTCTTCCACGCGATGCTGCAAGAAGGCGTGTACCTGCCGCCCAGCCAGTTCGAGGCGGCGTTCGTGTCGCTGGCCATCGGCGAGCCGGAGGTGGCGCACGTGCTCGCCGCGGCCCGCAAGGCGTTCCGCGCGCTTGGCGACGCCCGTTGAACCAGAGGCCCTGACCGGGCCCGTGCGCTTCGGTCCCTATACCCTCGTGCGCCGCATTGGCGCCGGGGGGATGGGGGAGGTCTTCCTCGCGCGCGAGGAGGGCGTGGGGCGCGCGGTGGTGGTGAAGAAGGTGCTGCCGGGGCTGAAGGACACCGGGCAGTTCGTGGGTCGCTTCCGCGACGAGGCCCGCGTGGTGGTGCGGCTGGCGCACCCGAACATCGCGCGCGTGTACGCGATGGGCGAGGTGGACGGGCAGCTGTTCCTCGCCATGGAGTACGTGCTGGGCAAGACGCTCAGCCGGCTCGCGTACCGCCTGCGGCAGCGACAGCGGATGATGCCCCTGGGGCCGCTGCTCCAGATGGGCATCCGGCTGTGCGAGGGCCTGGCGTACGCGCACGACGCGACGGATGAAGACGGGCACCCGCTGCACCTGGTGCACCGCGACCTGTCCCCGGCGAACGTGTGCGTGAGCTACGCGGGCGAGGTGAAGATCATCGACTTCGGCGCGGCGCAGTCCACGCTGAAGGAGCAGCAGACGGCGCCGCGCGTGGTGATTGGCAACCTCACGTACATGGCGCCGGAGCAGGCCCGCAAGCGCACGGTGGACCGGCGCGCGGACCTGTACGCGGTGGGCGTGGTGCTGTGGGAGCTGTTCTCGTGGAAGCCGCTGTCGCAGCGGGGCGACCCGCTGGAGCGCTGGCGGCGCGCGGCCTATCCGCAGTGGGAGCCGGCGGGGCGCTACCGGCCTGACCTGCCGCGCGCGGTGGACGCGTTCCTGGCGCGCGCGCTGGCGTCCGAGCCGAACGACCGCTTCCCCACGGCGACGGCCATGGCGGAGGCGCTGGGCGCGCTGAAGGAGAAGCTGGCGCCCAACGTGACGGATCAGGACCTGGTGCGGCTGATGTCAGCGGCCTTCCCGCGCGAGAAGGTCATCGAACAGCAGACGCTGGACGACCTGCTGCGCGAGCAGCCCGAGCGCGCGAGCACGCGTCAGGAGTTCCCGTCCGTGCTCGCGCCCCCCGGGGCCGTGGATGCGGCGGAGGCGCTCCGCGCGCAGGAGGACATCGCGACGGAGGCGCTGGACGCGGCGAAGTTGCGGCAGGCGGAGGGCGCCGTGATGCCGCCCCCGCCGGAGTACGCCAGCGTGGGGCAGCAGACCGAGGCCCTGGACGCGGCGAAGGTGGAGCAGGCGCTGCGCGCGGCGGCGGCGGCGGCGCAGAGGCTTCGGGCGGAGTCCGGCGACGCGGCGGAGCTGCCGCGCAAGGCGCCTCCGGCGCGGCTGCACAACCTGGAAATCACCATGGATGCCTGGCTGCCAGGCATTGGCGCCGCGGAGCCCACCACGCCGGGGCTTCCTCCCCAGACCCCGGCGGCGGCGCCCGGAGCGGCTCCCGCGCGGTGGACGCCCGGGCCGGGCGAGGACGAGGCCACTCCCCAAGAGGTTCCCGGCCCCCTGGAATCCCGTGGGGGCCCGGGCTCGGAGGACACCACCGACCCGGGGGAGCGCACCCCCACGCCCACGGATTCCCCTTCGGGCAGGCAGGCTCCGGCGGAAGAACCGTCTCGGCCGGATTGGAATCCGGGCCCGGACGCGAAAGACTCCGTTTCACACCTTCGAGCGTCTCACAGTGAGGGGCCCCCCCTGGCCCCGGAGGACTCACCGATGCAGAACCGCCCCTCGCGTCCGGGCTGGACTCCCGGCGCAGGCAGTGAGGACTCCACCACCAACGAGCGGCCCGCGCGCAAGAGCGCCACGGGCCTGCCCGCCGCCGGCAAGGGAGGCTGGACCCCGGGCTCCGGCGAGGACGACGCCACCGAGGGCGCCGCCTCGCCCATGGACTTGCGCCCGGACACGGACGACGACGCGGACGACGAGGGCACCGACGTCGACAAGCCCGGACGTCCCAAGGCGAACCCCGCGCCGCGCGCCCCCCAGGCACGTCCCGCCGAGTCGTTCCCGGACGCCACCCGCCCCATGTCCCAGGACGAGCTGCCGGTGCCCTGGACGCCGCAGGGCGCGGGCGAAGCCACCGAGGCCCTGGAGGCCGCGAAGATCTTCGGCGCCCTGTCCCAGACGACGGGCAACATGCCGGCCTACCTGGACGAGAAGGCCACCCCCTACGTCCCGCCCAAGGAAGCCC